>WFWK01000030.1 GCA_015491135.1 Patescibacteria group bacterium
GTCTCCATATTTGCAAGTGACCAAATAAGGCGCAAAAATCTAAATTCGTTTTTAAACTCCGAGATGGGCAAAAACCCTCGCTTTTTACACACTCTGTCTAAAGTTTCAAAATAAACCAGTTTTTGCTCTTCTGTAAACGAGTATTCGGCGATAAACTCTGCATCTTTCTCTGGGAAAAAACCAACATGCTCTACAGCTGAGACCAAATCATAGCCGAAAGGCGCGCTAAAGTGATTTTCCCAATCTATAACTCCGTTGGAGAAAAGACCTGTTCCCAAGCAACACAAAGTGCATTTTAGGCAATTTTTGAGCGAAACGAAGCCGAGGAAACCGAGCAAATACAGCGTATTTGTGAGCGTTTCCGAGGCAAGTTGCAGCCAAAAATTGCCAAAATAAACAAAGTGCTTGTTTGGGAATAGGTCTAAATATTGTGTGGATTAAAATCTCCGTGTGACAGAGTCCAAGGCAAATTTTCAAGATTAACCATAACCCTCTCAAACAATTCAAACAATTTCGGTTTAATTTCAGGAAATTCCAACGCAACCTGCTCGAGCATAATTTTTTGAGAAAAGCTTTTCAAAGACTTTCTCATATTAACGCGTACTTGCGCTTGCGCAAACTCCTCAATAGCTTGCAAAAAGCTGTCAAAATACTTCTCCGTTCCCGATTTGGCAAACAGCTCGCCAAAATGTTCCTCGCCCACTGAACTCTCTTCAAAAAACATCATTTCCCCATTACCTCCTTGGGTTATAATTTTGGGAACGCGAAAGCCTAAGTTTAAAAGTTTAACTTGGAGACTAAACTGTTTTTGTATCTCGCGCCTTTTCCCAATTCTTAAAAAAGTGTTTTCTCCTTTGTAGACTGCGGTTTCCTCTCCTCTTTGGATAGAGACCAGCTTATAGTCTTTTCCATTTATCTGCAATACATCTTCAAATTTCATCTTATACCATACCCAATAAACGCTTGGACATAAGTCGCAGTCAATCTTGTTTCAGACGAAGCTTCAAAAAGCGAAGCGATGCCGGAGTATCGTTGAGATTTTTGAAGCGAGTATGAGGCAAGATTGACAAGACTTGGTGCTCAATGGTTTGTTGGGGATGGTATTAGACAGTGTAAGCCACAATGGAGAAAGCGCAAGCTACATTTAAAGAATTCTTAGATCCTCTCATCGGAATCTCAACGACCATATCAACCTGTTGCAATACCTCATCCGAAATCCCTTCCGTCTCGGAGCCCACAAACAAGGCGATTTTCTTTTTGCGCATGTTGCGAAGAATTTCAAAGTCTTTTGAGTTTTTGCTTTGCTCAACCGCAATGGTAAAAAATCCTTCACGCTTCAGTTCTGATAAAACCTCGGAGATCGAGTCAAAATGTTTCCAATCTATGCTTTTTTGCGCGCCCAGGGCCGTTTTGGCTATATCTTTCCTTTCTCTGCCAAATCTGTCTTTGGGAGCAGGTGTTATTCCAACCAAAAACAATTTTGAAAAACCGGCACCATCTGCGCTTCTGAAAATAACCCCCGTATTGTGAGCGCTTCTTATGTCCACTAAAACTCCCACCTTTTCCATGTCTAAGGTATAACAAAAATTTAAAAATAAACCATCTTCTTAAGACAAGCGCCCTCTTACTTTACAAGATCCGATCTTGTAATTTTATAGACTTGTTCCCGTCTACTTGCAAAACTGCTTAAAACCCGTATACTTCAAAAACTTTAATTATCAGCCCCCGTCGGGACTAACCCGTGCAAGCCTTAAATGCCAGAGAGCACGAAACCCGTCGGAAAATATTATGTCTGAGAAAACAGCAGAATTATTAAAAGATTTGCCAAAAGCTCCAAAAAAAGGAGATGTGGTGGAAAGTAAAGTTATAAGTGCTGAAAGAGGCAAGGTTTTTGTTGACCTTTCCCCTTTCGGTACCGGAATTATATACGGACGCGAATATCTCTCGGCTCGCGACATTTTAAAAAACGTTAACCCGGGAGATACCATAAGTGCAAAAGTAATAGAAGAAGAAAA
>WFWK01000031.1 GCA_015491135.1 Patescibacteria group bacterium
GTGTAAAAACTAAAATATGAAGTTAGCAAACAAAAATAATACAAGTAAATTAATCATAATCGTCGGATTGCCCGGAGCAGGCAAAACTACATATGCGCGCAAATTGGCAGAGCAAGAAAGCGCCGCCTTGTTTATCCTTGATGAGATGGTGCACGAACAATATGGAAACAGGCACGACGTAGAGCTCGGTTTTAGAGAAAAGACTGTAAAATATGACGCCTTGCCTCAAATCATTGACCTGTTGCAGTCGGGCAAGTCTGTCATACTGGATTACGGCTTTTTTAAATCTGAAGAACGGTCGCGATATAAGAAATTAGCTGAAATTCTGGGAGTAGAATTTGAACTCCATTATATAAAGGCGCCCTACGACACTCTTTTAGAACGGGTTTTAAAGCGCAACAAAGAGGAGGGCAATATCCATCATATAGACAAAGAAATTTTAGACGCTTTAATCAAGCAATTTGAAGAGCCTGAGGATGATGAATTTGTAAAAACAATTGATAATTATTAAGTATGAAAAAACAAGTAATATTTATACACGGAGGTGAGACTTTTGATTCTTATGAAAAGTATCTGGCTTTTTTGAAAGACACTGCTGTTTTTGATCCGCAAAAAGAGCTTGAGAAAGAAAAAAGGTGGAGTAGACAACTTGGAAACGAGCTGGGCGATGGCTTTGAATTTATAAGGCCGACGATGCCCAACAAATACAATGCGAAATATGCGGAGTGGAAAATCTGGTTTGAGAAAGTGTTAGATTACGCCGGAGACAATATCATCTTAATAGGCCACTCTCTCGGTGGGACTTTTCTTATAAAATATTTGTCCGAAAATGAAGTTGATAAAAAGATAGAGCGTTTGTTTTTAGTATCATCAGCGCTCAACGATTCAAAATTCGGTGAATATCAATTAGACACTTTTGCGATAGACAAAAAGTTGGTCCCCATTTTAAGCAAAAAAGCAGACGATATAATTTTGATTCACTCAAAAGATGATGTCGTGGTACCTTTTGAAGACTTTGAAGAACTGGCGCAATTGTTGCCGGAGGCAAACACGATGATATTTGATGATAGAGGGCACTTTTTGCAAGAGAAATTTCCGGAGTTGGTGGATTGTATAAAAAGTGAAATGTAAATAAGGCGCAACAGAAGTTTCTGAGCTTTGCGTCCATGCTGGGGGCCGCCACTTACAAGATAGTTTGTATGATATAATGTAACCGTATTCAAAACAATAGAAGTAGAGATGCGCGGGCTGGTGCCGGAGAGCGAGCTTGAGCGCATAAAGGAGTTTTTAGAAAACAATGCAGAGTTTAAAGGGAAGAAAGAGCGAATATTGCTTGACTATTCCACTTTTCTTGAAGGAGGTGTGCGCGAAAGGACGCTTGATATTCGCGCGCGCATTACAAACGGTGTGCCGGAAATGATTATCAAAAAAGGTTCATGGGGCGGCTCCGACTCTCGTGAAGAAATTTCTGTTATCGGGCAGGAGGGAAGTTTTACCAATATGGTGCGGCTGTATGCGGCTTTGGGCTATAAAAAAGCGGTGTTGGTTGAGCGCAACAGCTTAGTATACAGATATGGCGATACGGAAATTGCGCTTGTGGAAGTGCCGGGGCACAGCCACTTTTTTGAAGTTGAAAAGGAGGTGCAAGACAAAGACGATATTGGCAAAGCCCAAGAAGAGATAAAGCAGGTATGTGCGGAGCTTGGACTCTCTGTCTTTAGCGATGATGAGTGGTTTGACTATGTGGAGCTTTTGAACAAAGAAGCAAACGGCGTGTTTGATTTTGACACGGACGGCCCCGACTTTTTCAAAAACAAATACGGGATTTAGCCAATGCAGACAAAAACGGAAAAGTGAAGCAAAATTATGAAAAAAGTGGTGCCAAAAATAATTAAAGAAGTTGGCTTTGACTTTAGCTGGTCTGAAAAGAAAGTGTGGGCCTTGGATTTGCCTGTTGAGAAAATGGATATTAAGAACTTGGAATGGCATTTTGATATTCCATTTTGGAATACGGAAGCTGGGCACTATGACTTAAAGCCGAGAGAGGTCATTAATTTCCCTGAGAATCACAAAAAAGAATACGCAAGAACAATGCAAGCGGATCTGTCATACCCTATTGATATAATGGAAAACAAGGGCCACTGGCTGATTCTTGACGGCCTGCACCGGCTCGTCAAAGCCAAAATACTTGGCAAAGATGAAGTAATGGTCAGAAAGGTACCACGAACAAAATCCCGGAGATTGGAAAGCAAAGCAACAAATATCAAATTATTTGATATAATATAAATAAGTTTATGCAAAAAGATTTGATTCAAAAAACAATTGAGTTTTTAAAAGAAGGGCTAAAAGACGCCGAAAGCGGGCATGACTTTTGGCATGCATGGAGGGTGCGGAAACTTTCAAAAAAGATTGCGCAGGAAGAGGGAGGTGATGTGGACATGCTTGTTGTTGAGCTTTCAGCTCTTTTGCATGACATTGCAGATACAAAGTTTTACGATGATGAAGAGCTTGGATCAAAGAAAGCGCGAGAGTTTTTAGAAAGTATTGGGGTAGATAAAGAGAGAATTGAGCATATTGTTCAAATTATCAAAAACATCTCCTGGAAAACAAAGCATGAGAGAAACTTCAACTCAAAAGAATTGCAAATTGTCCAAGACGCAGACCGACTTGATGCTATGGGCGCGATTGGCATTGCTCGCGCCTTTAATTATGGTGGCTACAAAAACCGCCTGCTTTATGACCCGGAGGTTAA
>WFWK01000032.1 GCA_015491135.1 Patescibacteria group bacterium
CAAGTTCGGCTCCTCTTTTCTCTTAACCATGTCGGCGCAAGTGTATCTGGGAAGAGACATATATTTTTTGACCATCTCAAAAGCTTCTCTGTTTGTCGCCTTGAGCTCGGACAAGATTTCCTCTTGATACTTTTCCGCCCAGCAGAATTTCTGCGTGCAAGCCCAACCGGACGGAACCGGGTTTTTGCACTCCTGCGCGCCGGCGGGAAACGAGAAGAAAACGGCAAGCAAGGCAAAAACTGCGAAGCGCTTCATGGCCTATCCTCCTTTTGGTTTGTGAAATTTCAAGACTGCTTGACTGTTTAAGTGATACTAAACTTTTAACATCTTGTCAACTACAGGTTTGGAACTTGTAATTTAAAAACCCCACCGCCTCGTTGAGGCGGTGGGGTGTAAGCGTTAGCTCCCTCTCCCCTTCTCTTTTGCATAAAGAGGGCGAGTCGGGAGCGAGAAAGGAACATTGGCGCAACCTGCGGAACGGATCACCCATCCGGCGCCCGAGCCGTCGTTGTCTCCGTTCCAAACCAGTAGCATGATAAAATGCATGTCAGATAGCTTATCGGCTTTGATAAACTCAGGACACGCATATGTGGTCAATTTCCACATTGTTCCTGACAACGGCTCTTGACGCCAGTAGTAATAGATAGCTAGCGGTTTTAGTGCCACAACTTGAGGATTTTGCACAGCTGTAATGTCCGCCAGCTTATCTATACGAAAGTTACGCAAAAGTTTATTGGAACAGATGAGACGGTTTTTGTATCTTAAAATAACAGACCCGTCTATCGCTGCATCTTTGTAAAGTACATGCGTGTACACACCTTTTATTTCTTTTTCATAATTAGACATCGCCTTTTCTGGATAAATCTGAGCATATCCAGTGATGATAAGGTGAAAGTTGTTTTTACCCTCTACTCTCTGACACTTTTTAAGTGCTTTTTTCATATTCTCGCGCAGAGGTATTTTTGTGTCTAAGAGAAAGAGAGGTTTTAGTTCATACTTCTTTGCTACTTCTATCTGCTGAGCTGATGCAAAACCAAAGGTTGCCAGGACAAAAAGGAAAGTGAGCGCGAAGGTGGAGATTTTTTTCAGGACAGACATAGTGGCCCTCCATTGTTAAGGTTCAGATTAGGTTAAGTAAAACACATTTATTGATATTTGTCAATATAAACATTTGTATTTTATGTTACATAATTTAAGAAATGAATATTATCTTAATCAAGATTTTAAAACACAAAAAAGTTGCCATAAGTTTTATTGCGACCATATTGCTTGTAACTTCACCGGCAACAGCGCAAGAAAAAAAAGACTCTATTAAAAGTGATATTCCAAATTGGATATGTATAGGATCACCGCCTGATGGTGGTGCTTATTCATACTCGGGTCCGGATAATATTTGTATAATGGACACAAACTCTTGGCTTATCATAAACAGGAGTGATAGCGCAATTCAGTACTTTTGTTTTGAAGACTGTTTCGTTAAAGGAGACACTATAACAAGAAACGAATGTGTTCAAAATAAAATTAAGAAGATTCTTAAGACACAATGCCCAGAAACTAAATACAAAAATGGAAAACAGGTTTGCACAAATAAATTTGGTACACAAAGAAAAATAAAAACCGGTAAAAATTCGTATGCCGAAACAAGACAAGAAATGTATGCTTATCTGAAAAAATTCAGCAAATGCCCGGTTCCAAAAGACCCAAAACAGTGCATTATAATGGAAACTCTCAAAATGAACACCCAACAACAACTTGAACCAGGTTCAGATTCAGCAAGTACCTCACCCACTAAAGAATCTTCAGAACAAAAAGATGGTGCATTTTGGTTTAAAAACTTCAAAAAACTTGCCGCTACTATCTTATTGGCACAAGAAGATAAACAGACCAACCAAAACCAAAAAACAAATCAGTCAAAAAATGTAGGTCTTTACTCTTGCGCTGGAAACATATCAAGCATAGCACAACAAGCAATTGATGAAACTCAAGGCTTTGACCCACCACAACCACCCGCCTCTACCGGGTCACCTGCAACTGTACCAATACCTCCCACAGGTCAAGCGGGCACGGGTGCAGGTCCAGCAGGAGCCGGTAACGAAGGCGGTAATGGAAGTGCTGGAACCGACGCTGCAATACGCGATATACTTGGAAATGGCGGGAAAGAAGGAACTACACAAGCTCAAGGACACGCCCAAGGCACAGGTGACAAGCAAGGAGATACAGGCAACGGCACAGCAGGTACCTCCTTTGGGGGCCCTGCCGGCAAAACACCTCCTTCTAATCCCGGAGGGCCTGCCGGAACCACGCCACCTCCCCCACCCCCTGCTGACAAACCTGATACTAAAAAACCTGATGTCAAAACCCCCGAAGAGAAAAATCAAAACGGGCTCCTGGCATATTTGAAAGATAAAAACGAGCAACTCTTTGGAAA
>WFWK01000033.1 GCA_015491135.1 Patescibacteria group bacterium
ATAAAAAGAAAATGCGTAAAGCATTGAGGCAAAACCCGGCGCAAGCCGGGTTTTACAATAAAATCGGTCTTCTTTCACATGCTTGTTTGTTCGTTTATTTAAAAACTTGGAGCATTTTACAGAACATGTTACAATAAAAGCCTAGAAGTTCACTACATAAAATCAAAGGAGGGACTTGTGCTACAAGGAAAACCCCACATTTCGCAAAATCCAACAACACAAGGGCATCAACAACATTTTTTCAATAAAAAAGAACTAATTGCAAAAATTGTTGAAGAAGCTCATATTCTGCCCGAAGTGGAGAAGGAAATATATGGTTTGTGTTCCGGGCTAGATGTTCCTGTGGCATATAAAATTTTCAGAAATTACCTAATTATATATGTAAAATATCTCAATTCTTCAGAGCAAGTCAAAACAGTAGAATTTGTTTTTAAGTGCTCCCCTTTGAAATCGGGATAAAATTTACATCTCAACCCTGCTGTCGCAGGGTTTTTGCTCTTACCATTCAATCGGCTTTTTGCCATGTTTTTCTAAATACTCATTTGCTTTTTTGAAGTGTCCACAGCCGAAAAATCCT
This sequence comes from Patescibacteria group bacterium, assembly GCA_015491135.1. Lineage (GTDB taxonomy): Bacteria > Patescibacteriota > Minisyncoccia > Phycocordibacterales > UBA2100 > S143-145. Next base: position 578 of record WFWK01000033.1, read on the forward strand.
CTGTTTGCAGAAAGTGGCGATGGGTGTGGTGCTTCTAAAATTAAGTGTTTGCCCTCATCAATAAGCGCTTTTTTGCTTCGCGCGTATGCACCCCAAAGCATAAAAACAAGGTTTTGTTTTTTATCGGACAAGGTTCTTATCACAAAATCTGTAAACTCTTCCCAGCCCTTACCGGCGTGTGAGGTTGGTGCATTTTTAAGGACGGTCAGTACTGCGTTTAAAAGAAACACTCCTTGGTTAGCCCAGCGGGTAAGGTCTGTTTTCTCTTTTCCGGGCAATTTACAAGAAGGAGAATCCGAAATTTCATCACAGATTTCTTTGAAAATGTTTAGCAAAGACGGGGGAGCCGGAATGCCTTTTGGTACGGAAAAAGCAAGCCCATGCGCTTGGTTTGGATTATGATACGGGTCTTGGCCTAAAATCACAACTTTTACCTTATCAAAAGGTGTTTCGTTGAAAGCGCGGAACAAATCTTTTGGTGGGGGGTACACTTTTTTGTTTAAATACTCGTTCCGAACAAACTCAGCCAGGTGCTTGAACTCTTCTTTTTCAAAATAATCCGCCAAAACTTTTTTCCAACTTTCTTCTATTTTGACTTGCATGGAATTTAAATTTTGTTATAATTTGTGTGTATTACGAGGAAGGGGGATCCGAACGGTGTTAGTGCCTAAGGAAACCCCTTCTTTTAATTTAGATACTTAAATTTAAAAATCACATCTTCCACATATGCATAATATTTAGTGCTCATTATCTTGTATAAGGACGAAGCGCGTTCTCTAGTAGGTAAAAGAATTCTTTCAAATCTGTCTTTTTCAATCAAATAATCAACCAGTCTTTTATAACCCCCTTTAACATTATATTTGTCTTTTAAGTAGACGCGGAATCTTTTGTAGTCTATCTTTAGCCCGCTTGATTTTAAACTATAGTACAAATTTTGCCCGTCTATAAATGCAATATTCATAAAAAGTATTATATCACTTGCTGCATTTTATTCTGAATAATGCACTGTTGGCGTAGGTTGTAACGTGAAAAAAGCGCTGTAATATGTTTATGTGCACGAATACAGAAATACAAAAGCTATAGTGCTTAAAATCCAGACAATCTCAGAGGCAGACACCCTGGCCTATTTGGTAACGGAAGAGTTCGGCCTGTTACCTGCTATGGCAAAAAGCGCAAAGGCGGAAAAGGCAAAATTTCACCAAATTCTTGATGTTGGAAATCTGCTAAATATCACTTTAATTAGAGGAAAAATGGGTTTTAAAATCACCGGAGTAACTCTGCAGAGACAGGCAAAGTTTCCGGAAATATTGCGCTCTGTTCCTCAGTGGCAAGAGTTTACTCATCTTGCTTTAAATCTGTTCGGTTATGAATCGCAAGAGACGGAGATTTTCTCGTTCTTTGAACAGTTGGCACAAAAACTTCCGCTCTCAGAGAGAGAAAAAAATATCTATATTTTAAAGTTGCTTGAATTATCAGGCCATGCTAATTCTTTGGACTTGTCAAAAATAAAAGACGAGCAGATAAGGGAAAGACTTATCAAATCCCTTA
>WFWK01000034.1 GCA_015491135.1 Patescibacteria group bacterium
ACAAAACAGATATAGAGGAAGTGATAAAAAAACACTCGGGCGATTTGCTTAAAAGGTTTGACCTGTTTGATGTTTTTGAAAAAGATGAGAAAACCTCTTATGCATATCACTTGGTTTTCCAGTCTGACAGCAAAACTTTAACCGATGAGGAAGTAAATGAAATAATGAAAAAGATTGAAAGAGAACTTAACTCAAAAGAAGGGTTTGAAGTGAGATGATTTAGAAATTGCTTGCAAACCAAGATTTTATTCTAGACCACAATACATGCCATATTGAAATGCTTTGAACCTCTTGTTGGTTGTTGAATAATGAATTTATTTCATTTAATACACCCTTTGTTTCTGCATTTTTTCGTATTGAGAAAATAAGCTCCCAAGGAGTTTTGGAGAAAGTTTTCGCATTGGAATTCAATGTATTATTGACATTATCTGTTGGATTATTTGAATGTTGCAATTGTAAAGTATTTAAGTTGTATGCACCTAAATTTTGCATATAAATATTTTTTAATGCTTGAGCTGCTTTTTTCTGTTCATCTACAGTTCCGTTAAGTAAAGCGTAAGTAAGGCGAGTAGTATTTTGATTTTTTGGTAAATCTCCTGCCATATAAGCTCTAAGTAAAGTTTTTTTAACTCTGCTTGGTACAGGGAGCGTGTTAGTTGGTGTGCTTGAAGGTTTATCATCTGGGTCTTTAGAGTTTGGTTGTTGTTCTATTTCATCGGTTGTTTGTGTGAATTCATTGGCGTTGTCTGCGTTGTACCAATCTGAATTTGAAGTTTCAAAATCTTCACTTGTTGAGCTGAAAGCATCTTGTTGATTGTAAGTTTGCTGAAGAGCGTTTTTTATTTGCGCTTCCAGCTCTTGTTGAGATATTGGTAAACCATCCATGTCTGATGGAATAGTTGCATAAGGATATTGAGAATATGATGCGCCTTGACTTAAGTTTTCTTGAAAGTTGCTGTTTTCTTGAAAATCACTTTCGGGTTCGGGATATGTCTCTAAATTGTCACTAACTAAATCAGGTGAGTCGATGAATTTAGAGGCATCAGCTATCTCATCTGCAGATGGACGCTCTGGTGAGAAAGATCCATCAACACACTTTGGATCTTGTTTGTTTGTAGGTTGCATATGTACAGGATCAGATTTTGGTATGGGGAAAGTAACACCAAATCCTGGGTTTTTTCTGGCAAAAGCATGCAGGAGTGCATAGTTTCTATTTGGTAGATTTATATCCATTGCAAGTCCTCGTTGATGGTTTGAACGACCAGCCGGAGCACACTTGCCCGGGATTGCAACTGGGCAAATTTTTGCCTGCTCGGCCGTACTTCTGTATGCATATCTTAGAGCAACTGGAATGTTGTATGTTTGCTCAAATGCCTTTAGGAAGTTTGCTCCGCATACTGCAAAACGCGGATTTAACCCGTTTATTGCTTTGATCGGATCATGACAACAGTTTCTGCCAGAGGCTCTTTTATACAACATCAAAAGATATTGTTTTGCAGATTCTACTCCCTGAAAAAAATCACCGGTTTTTTTATCCATACACTGAGGAACTTCTGCTCCCGGATTGTGCCTTTTAAATGCCGCTTTAAAATCTTCCGATGCGGGAACCAAACCGGCAGGACAGTTAACCTCTGCTTTTACAAATAAAAAAGGAATAAACCAAGCCAAAAATAAGATCAAAATTTTCTTCATAGTAATATGATAGCAAATTAATTTTGCAATATATTAAACACTGAAAGCAACTGTGCATAAACAATATTTTTTGTTATACTTTTGCGCATGAGCAAAAAAACATCATATGGTGCAAAAGATATAACCGTTCTTGAAGGCTTGGAAGCTGTTCGCAGGCGCCCCGGAATGTATATAGGAACAACCGGGATAGATGGCTTGCACCACTTAATTTGGGAGGTGTTTGATAACTCGCGTGATGAAGCGATGGGCGGGTTTGCCGATGATATAGAAGTTGCGCTTTTGCCGGGAAACAGAGTGCGCGTTGTTGATAACGGTCGCGGTATTCCGGTTGACAAACACCCAAAGACAAAAGTCTCAGCCCTTGAAACCATCATGACTACTTTACATGCAGGTGGAAAATTTGGCGGTGAAGGATATAAATACTCGGGCGGTCTGCACGGTGTGGGAGTATCGGTTGTAAATGCTCTGTCGGTTTATGCCCGCGCCGAGGTTCACAGAGACGGAGGAAGATATGTGCAAGAGTATAAAAACGGAGGAAAGAAAACCGGTCCCGTCAAAAAGCTTGGCAGTTCAAAAATTACCGGAACAATCATTACTTTTGAACCGGATCCGGAAATTTTTCCCGAGATAAAATTTAACTGGAACACGATAGTGTCCCACTTGAGACAACAGGCTTATCTTGTTCCGTCAATGAAAATCACCATCTATGATTTAAGAGAGATTGATGAGAAGCTTATAAAAGATACTGAAGTTTTCTATATTCGTGAATTGAGGCTAAACGCGCCGAGAATCAGTTTTTATTTTGAAGGAGGACTTAAAAGTTTGATAAGTTTTCAAAACAGACACCAGAGACCGTTACACAAAAATATTTTCTACACCAAAGGAGAAAGTGAGGATGTTCAAGTGGAAATTGCTCTGCAGTATGTAGATGATATATCGGCTCGTATAAATGCGTTTGCAAACAACATTTACAACCCGGAAGGCGGAACACATGTGACAGGGTTTAAAACCGCTCTTACTCGTACTATCAACGCCTATGTCAAGAAAAATAACATGAAAGTTGAAGGTTCTTTCTCCGGTGATGATGTACTGGAAGGTTTGACCGCGGTTATATCGGTCAAAATGAGGGAGATTCAATTTGAAGGACAGACTAAGGCAAAGCTCGGCTCGGTTGAAGCCCGAAGTGCAACCGAGACAGTGTTTGCAAAAGCATTTGCGGAGTTCTTAGAGGAACATCCCGATGATGCAAAAGCGATAATTCAAAAAGCTTCCCTTGCGATGAAAGCGCGCAAAGCGGCTAAGGCGGCCAAGGATTCAATTTTAAGAAAAGGAGCGCTGGATGGTATGACTCTTCCGGGTAAGCTGGCTGACTGTCAAGTTAAAAATGCCGAGGAGGCTGAGCTGTTTATCGTTGAGGGGGATTCGGCCGGCGGTTCGTCAAAGCAAGGAAGAGACAGGCGCACTCAAGCTATACTTCCGCTGAGAGGAAAAATATTGAATGTTGAAAGAGCTCGCTTGGACAAAATGCTTGCAAACAACGAGATAAAAGCGTTGGTTGTTGCCCTTGGGGCGGCCATAGGAGATACTTTTGACCTGTCAAAACTCAGATATCACAAGATTATAATAGCCACCGATGCCGATGTTGACGGAGCGCACATAAGGACTTTGCTTTTAACTCTGTTTTACAGGTACTTTAAGCCGGTTATAGAAGGTGGATACCTTTACATCGCTCAGCCACCGCTTTACAAGATTAAAAAAGGTAAGGAAGTTTACTATGCATACAGCGATGAAGAGCGTGATGAAATATTGAAAGGAAAAGAAGGATTTGATGTGCAGAGGTATAAAGGTTTGGGTGAGATGAACCCTGAGGAACTCTGGGAGACAACAATGGATCCGAAAACCAGACTTTTAAAACAGGTTACAATCCAAGATGCTCAAGAGGCTGATAAAACCTTTGATATTCTTATGGGGACTGACGTTTCAGCTCGCAAAACATTCATTCAAACCCATGCAAAAGAGGCTAACTTGGACATTTAAGTGTTTTGTGTAATAATGTTGGTCTAGGAACATCTACAAAAACAGCACAAAGGAGGGAGTGATGCAACGCTACTACTTTCTGTGTGTGCGTACCGCTTCAGATGCCGAAAAAATTGTGTTAACCCTTAAAAGCAATTGGGAGATTGAATCAGAGGAAGAGCTGTTTAGACAAGCATATCAAAAATATTATGCTGCCATGTATGAACCGGCGGTGAAAAAACATTTAAAAGAGTGGGAAGATAAAAAAGAGCTCCCCGAGTATATATTGCATTTTTACGCTACAGAGGTTTTAGGTATGGATGTTGATCACGAAAGAGACAAAGCCTTATCCGACAGAAGGTATTTTGAAAAGAATATGGCGTATCCTTCTTGAGAGTGAGCGGGATGCAAAGACTTGCATCCCGCTTTTTTTCGTGTATAGTATATCCACTCTGCGAGGCAGAGTTTGTTTTTATGAAAGTAAAATCGTCAGTAAAAAAGATTTGCAAAGATTGTAAAATCGTGAAGCGTCACGGGCGTGTTAGGGTTATTTGCAAAAACCCGCGCCATAAACAAAGACAAGGATAATTTTTTAATATGCGTATAGCCGGAGTTACAATACCAGATAATAAAAGATTGGAGTATGCCCTGACAGCTATCTATGGAATAGGGCTTACTCGCGCTAGGGAAGTTTTGGATAAGGTTGGTGTTGACTATGGCGCAAAAGCCCCTTCACTTTCACCTGAGCAAGAGAAAAAGATAGCGCAAGAAATTGAGAAATTCAAAATAGAGGGAGAATTGAAACGCGAAATTGCAGCAAACATAAAACGCCTTAAAGACATTGGAACTTACAGGGGAGATAGACACTCGCGCAGACTGCCTGTAAGAGGACAGAGAACTAGAACAAACTCAAGAACAGTTCGTGGAAACGTGCGTCGCACAATGACATCAGGTAAAGTTAAAATAGAGAAGAAGTAGTATGGGTAAAAAAAGAATAATCAAAAAAAGCGGAAGTTCAATGAACCAAGGTTTGCGAGACCGTGCTTTGTCTCGTATACCGAAGAAAAAACTACAAAGCGGTGTGTTAAATATTCATGCTACTTACAACAACACAAAAGTTTCAATTGCAGATGAAAAAGGAAATGTGGTGGTCTGGGCATCTGCCGGCTCACTTGGCTTCTCTGGAGCAAAGAAAAGCACACCTTTTGCAGCCGCAAAAGTCGGCGAGCTTATAGCGGAAAAAGCTGAAATGATGGGGTTGAAAGAAGTAAAAGCTGTCATTAAAGGTGTTGGATCCGGTCGTGAATCCGCACTGAGAGCTTTTTTGACCAAAGGTTTTAAAGTAAATGAAATTGTGGATGCGACACCGATTCCGCACAACGGACCAAGACGTCGTCGCCCACGTCGTATATAATAAAAGCGTATGGTAAAGAGAAAACCGATTTACAAATTAGGAAGAAAATTAGGTGCGTTTGTACATGAGAAATGTCAAACGCAAAAGTTTGCGTTGTCGGAAGCGCGCAAAAACAAAAATTTCCGTCGCAGGGTAGCGCTTAGTGATTATGGTAAACAGCTTTTGGAAAAACAAAAAGTCAGATTTGCCTTTGGTATTACGGAAAAACAGCTCAGAAGGTATGTTCATGAATCAATGAAATCGGAAGACACAAATACCGAACTTTACAGAAAATTGCAAATGAGACTGGATAGCGTTGTGCACTTACTTGGCCTAGCCCCTACACAGCCGGCAGCGAGACAGCTTGTAAGCCATGGACACATAACAGTAAACGGAAGAAAAGTTACCATACCTTCTTACGCTTGCAAGAAGGGTGACATTGTAGCTGTTAGAGAAGGAAGCAAACAAAAAGCCGTATTTGCTTTGCGAGCGGAAGAGATTGCATCCTTTACTCCTGAAAGCTGGCTTTCTTTTGACGCAAAAAAGTTATCCGGAAAAATTGAAAAATTGCCGGATTATGATCCAACTTCAACACCTTTTGATTTGAAAGCCGTATTTGAGTTTTACACAAAATAGTTATAAGTTAAATTACCATTATGAATCACAACATCACCCTTCCGTCAAAGCCAAAAGTGATAAAAGAGGAGCCCAATCACGCCATCTACGAGATAGATGGTTTCTACCCTGGTTACGGACACACCATCGGAAACTCTTTGCGCAGAATCATTCTCTCTTCTTTGCCTGGAGTTGCCATTACAACGGTTAAAATAGAAGGTGTTCCTCATGAGTTTTCAACAATTGATGGGGTAAAAGAGGATGCAATTTTGATTTTACTTAATTTAAAGAAAATACGCTTTAAAATGGCCACAGATGAGCCACAGAAGCTCGTTTTGGATGTTAAAGGTCCAAAAACTGTGACCGCCGGAGATTTTCAAATTCCCGGTCAAGTTGAAATATTAAACCCGGACCAGCATATAGCTGAGATAACGGGAAAAACCCCTCTTAAGATGGAAGTAACAGTTGAAAAAGGGATAGGATTTGTACCTAAGGAGTCATTGGTTGAAGACAAGACAGAAGCGGGACTTATCGCTCTTGATGCTTCTTTTTCTCCAATTCGCCGTGTTAATTATGAAGTTGAAAACATGCGTGTTGGAGACAGAACCGACTTTAACAGACTTCGCTTTACAATAGAGACCGACGGTACGATAACGGCAAAAGAAGCTTTTGAAGAGGCTATTTCAATCATGATACAACAACTCAAAGCGATAGTGGGATTCCAAGAAGAAGAGTTGCCGGAGGAAGTGTCGGAGACAAAAGAGCAGGAAAACAAAGAGGCGGATAAAGAAGTTTTGAAAGTACGCGTTGATGAACTCGGACTTTCTGCGCGTGTTCAATCCGCTCTTGATGAAGCGGGAATAAGAACCTTGGGAGGGTTGGTTAGGAAAAAAGCGGAAGACCTGCTTGCCTTACCCGGTCTTGGTGAGAAAGGAGTGCAAGAAGTAAAACAGGCGCTTGAGAAATACGGTTTGAGCTTGCGTTCATAGTATTTTTCTGTAAACTGACGGCTTATGAAACATCATAAAAAGGGAAGAAAATTAGGAAGGGTAAGAAAAGTAAGAGTTGCGCTTTTGCGTTCTTTGGCAAGGGCGTTGGTTAAACATGGGCGCATAAAAACTTCCGTTGCAAAAGCCAAAGAATTGAGACCTTTTATTGAAAAAATGGTAACAATTGCGCGCAATGACACCGTAGCAAATAGGAGACTTATTTTCTCTCGCTTGGGTAATGATAACGAGACCACAAAAATACTTTTTGAAAAAGTTGCGCCAAATTTTAAAGATACTCCCGGTGGATATACTCGCATTGTAAAATTGGGGGTAAAAGCCGACAGTTCCACAGATGAAGCGATTATAGAATTTGTAAAGTAGAATTATGAGTAAAAAACAATACAAAATAGATGCAACCGGTAAAAAACTTGGAAGGCTGGCAAGTGAGGTCGCTTTTGTTTTGCTGGGCAAAAACTCGCCTGATTTTGCAAAAAATAAAGTTGCCGAAGTTGAGGTTGTGGTGGAAAATGCGCAAGCTTTGGATATCTCTGACAAAAAGCGTGATCAAAAACAATATGATAGATACTCAGGTTATCCGGGCGGTAGAAAAGTTTTCACAATGAAAGAGGTCATTGAAAAGAAAGGATACGCTGAAATTATAAAAATGGCGGTTTTGAGAATGTTACCGAAAAACAAATTGCAGAAAAGAAGAATAAAGAACTTAATTGTTAACGAGTAAACATGGCAGAGAAAAAATACATAGAAAGCGTGGGAAGGAGAAAAACGGCAACAGCCAGAGTTAGAATAACTCCGAGCTCAAAATTTGATTTTATTGTAAATGATAAACCTTTTGATGAGTATTTTAAAACCGACACACAGCGTCGCACAGCGAAAGAAGCACTTGATGTTGTAAAATCATCAAAGTATAAAATCACCGTAAAAGCAAAAGGAAGCTCTCTTCCATCTCAAGCTGAAGCTGTTCGCCTGGGTATTGCAAGAGCTTTGGTTAAAGAAGATGAGACAAGAAGATCAGAACTTAAAGAAAAGGGTTACCTAAAACGTGATCCGCGCAAAAAAGAACGCAAGAAGTTTGGTCTTAAAAAAGCTCGCAGAGCTCCGCAATGGAGTAAGCGCTAGAGCCGTCACCTTTCAGGTTTTGCTTGCTTTGGGTTAGTAATCCATTATAATTTGCGCATGTCATCTGAAGCAAAGAATAACAAAGAGAAACAACAAGAGTCTGTTGATGATATAAATTACGAACCTGAAGTTGCTGATGAATTTTCACACAAGATAGACAAACTCAAAAAACAACTTAAAGAATGCAAAAAGCAGAAACAAGAATATCTTGACGGTTGGCAAAGAACTCAGGCCGATCTTATAAACGTAAAAAAAGAAAGTTCAGAGAAGTTTGCAAATCTCAAAAAAGAGGCGGTCTCTGAAGTTTTGCAAGGGCTTTTGCCCGTTTTGGACAGTTTTGATATGGCTATCTTTAGTGAGTCATGGAGTGAGCTTGATAAGCAGTGGCAAGATGGAATATCAGGAATCAGGAATTCTTTTTTGGAGACTCTAAAATCTTACGGGGTGGAGATTTACGGTAAAGAGGGTGATGAGTTTAATCCGGAGATTCATGAGGCGACAGAACAGAGGAAAAGTGAAGAGTTTGAATCCGGCAAAATAATAGCTGTGTTACAAAAAGGCTACAAGATAGGCGATAAGATTATAAGACCGGCAAGAGTTGTGGTTGCGTTTTGATAGATGATAACTTTAGTTTGCATTTTCCACTTTGGCAATAACAATTGCACTCAATTTGCTGACACCAGCTTTTTTGAGTGTCTTAATTGCTTCTTTTAGGGTTGTTCCGGTTGTTGTGACATCATCTATTAGAATTATTTGTCTGTTTTTCAGATTGAAATTTTTCTTCATAATAAATGCGTTTTTTAAATTTTTTAATCTTTCTTTGCGAGTAAGTTTTTGTTGAGGTTTTCTGTGCGCTCTGGCAAGAGGATAGACTTTTTGCAGTTTGCTGAGGTCTCCGCTGTTGCATAAAAATTTTATATGATCATAACCCCGTTTTTTGTTTCTCAAAAAAGATGACGGCATCGGCAAAAGCCAAATGTCTTTGTTATGCTCTCTTATAATCTCATTGTAGATTTTATTTGCAAAGAATTCGGCTACTTGTTTGTTTTTGTAATATTTTAACTCAACTATTCCGGCTCTAACAGTCGGGTCATATTCAAACAGGATTTCTACATTTACACCATTTATAATTATGGAGTTTTTTATTGTTTTTAAATTGAGTTTATTGTTTTGAAATTCGACCTCTGTTTTTCTTTTCTTTAAGAAAAAATTAAAGAATTTATCAAGTGTGGATAGCAAACCTTTTAATTTTATGTGATAAAATAAATGCATGGGAATTGCCGAGTTGTTAGGTAAAATTTTACCGCAAAATTTATCTGTCCAAAAGGAAAGTGTTTTGGGTGTTGATGTTGGCACTTCTTCTATAAAAGTTGTTCAACTGAGGCAACACAGAGGTAAAGCGGTTCTTGAAACCTACGGTGAGATAGCATTGGGCCCTTACGTTGGTGATGAGCTGGGAAAGGTAGTTAAACTGCAAACTCATGATCTGGCGCAGGCTCTGCAGGATGTTATAAGAGAGTCAAATGTAACTGCTAAGACTGCAGGGGTGAGTATCCCGTTTGCTTCCAGTTTGACTTCGGTTGTGGAGTTTCCAAAACTTCCCCCAGAGCAGTTACAAAACATGATTCCTCTTGAGGCGAGAAAATACATTCCGGTTTCCATAAATGAAGTAACTCTTGATTGGTTGATTATTCCCGAGGATCCACAAGAGGCAGAATGGAGAAGAGACGAAAACGGCAACAGGCAGGCCAATGACAAAACTGAAGTTTTACTAGTTGCCATTCATAACAACATCCTTTCTCAATACCAAACTTTATATAAACAAGCCGGACTGGCCGTTAAGTTCTATGA
>WFWK01000035.1 GCA_015491135.1 Patescibacteria group bacterium
CCATAGACACGCTCAAGAAATCGCCGAATTGCCACCACTCCGTCAGGGTTCCACGGATAGTGCCCCGGCTCATTGTACGGACCGATAAAGGCAAGGTATCCGCGCACCACGTCAGCCCCAACGTACTCCACCACCTCATCTGGGTCAATCACGTTACCCTTGCTTTTGCTCATTTTGTTTCCGTCCACCCCCAAGATAATTCCACGGTTTAGACGTCTCTTATACGGCTCTTTATCTTTCACCAAACCAAGATCAAACAACGCCTTGTGCCAAAATCTGCTGTAGAGCAAGTGCATTGTGGTGTGCTCTGCTCCGCCTGAGTAAAAATCAACCGGCATCCAGATTTTTTGTTTTTCCATTGATGAAAATTCTTTTTCATTCTCAGGGTCAATGTAGCGAAGGAAGTACCACGAAGAATCTACAAAAGTATCCAGCGTATCAGTTTCTCTTTTTGCCGGCGCGCCACAAACCGGGCAGGTCGTGTTTACAAACTCAGGAACTTTTGCAAGTGGGCTTTTTCCGTCATCACTTGGCAGGTAGTCGTCAATCTCTGGCAAAAGAACCGGCAAGTTTTCTTCTTTTTCAGGTACTGCGCCGCATTTTTCACAGTGCACAACAGGAATAGGCACACCCCAGTATCTCTGACGAGAGACAACCCAATCGCGAAGGCGATAGGTTTTGGTCATTTCTGCGCCAAGCCAATTCACAATCTCTTTCTTCGCCTGCTCTGAGTCCATTCCGTCAAACGGACCGGAGTTTATAAGCTCAGCTTTTTCAGCGCAAGGCAAGCTACCACAATTTACAACTTGAAGGACAGGTAAATCATACTTTTTTGCAAACTCATGGTCTCTTTCATCATGAGCAGGAACCGCCATTATCGCCCCTGTGCCATAGTGAGCTAAAACATAGTCTGCTATAAATACCGGAATCTCTACATTTTCCATTCCCGCTTTTTCACGCGCCGAGTTTATTGCTTTTATCCCTTTTAATTCCACACCGGTCTTTTCCTTTTCCGTATTTGTACGCTCTATTTCGCTTTTCTTTTGCGCCTCTTTTATATAGTTTTCAACTTCTTCTTTGTTTTCTATCACACCTTCAGAGAGCCACTTTTTAACAAGTTCGTGCTCCGGCGCAAGAACCATGTAAGTTGCGCCGAAAATTGTATCAGGCCTTGTGGTGAAGACTTTTATTTTCTCATCTCTTCCTTTTACAGGAAAATCAATTTCTGCTCCTTCCGAGCGCCCAATCCACTCTTTTTGAGACTTCTTGATTTCCTCCGGCCAGTCAAGCTCGTCTAAATCATCAATAAGCCTGTCTGCATATTTGGTGATTTTAAGTGTCCACTGCTTTAAATCTTTCTTTTCCACCTCGCTGTCGCACCTCTCGCATTTTCCATTTATCACCTGCTCATTTGCAAGCACGGTTTTGCAGCTCGGACACCAGTTTGCAGGAACATTTTTTTGCTCTGCAAGTCCAGCTTTCATAAATTGTACAAACATCCACTGTGTCCACTTGTAATACTTCGGATCAATAGTCTCCACCTTACGCGACCAGTCAAACATCGCCCCCATAGAGCGAAGTTGCTCGCTCATGTATTCAATATTTTTTTCAGTCCACTCGCGCGGGTTTATTCCGCGCTTTATCGCTGCGTTCTCTGCCGGCAGACCGAAAGCGTCAAAACCTATCGGATAAAGCACGTTGTTTCCCAACATTTTTTTGTATCTGGCATAAATGTCTGTAACAGCAAAAGCATACCAGTGCCCCACATGCAAATTGCCGGACGGATACGGAAACTCAACCAAAACATAGTAATTATCTTTACCATCCACCTTATCAGGTGCTTGGTTTATTTTGTTTTCTTCCCAATATTTTTGCCACTTTTTTTCTATTTCTTTGTGATTGTATTGTTGCATGTTCTTGACTAATTTTATTTATGTTGATACGATTATAACACATTATTGCCATTAGGCACCGGAGCCCCGCGCTTTGCGGGGCGTTTTTGATTGTAAATTATTTACAAAACCATCTAAAATCTCATTGTATTTACACGCTCCCATTTTGTAAATTTTTCTGACAAACCTTTTGTTGCTTATAACTCTGGCCTGTGTTAAAGATATATAAAATTTTCTATTTTTGTAAACAATTTCAAAATAAAAAGGATTATTTGATTTAGGTTTCGATGTTATAGGTAATACCAACGCTTTTTGCCTATTATATTTCCGCAAAATTAAATCGGCTCTAATGAACTTATTACCTTTTCCATTTATCTCAACACCAACATTCTTTCCAAAATTCATCCACCAAACTTCTCTTTCTTGAAAAAGTTTTTCCCCTTTTAAATTTATTTGCTTCTTTAAATCATTCCACCTGTCAAACTCTTTAGATTCTTTCATTGTTTAAAGTAAATTAATCAAGAGCTGGCACGGGAATCGCCTTTGGGCCGTTCAAATCCGACTCTTTTACATCAAACTCTTTGCAAAACTCGCCTTTTTTGTATTTCCAGTCCTTCTGTTTTCTTTTTAACTCTTTTACTCTCCAGTTTTCAGAAAGCGGGTCGTTATCACTTGGCAGAGCCGGAAAATCACTTGAAAAATCTGCACATATCTTATATTTATCTTTTGATACCACGGTATACCTAAACTGTCCCAGATCATAGCTTTGAGGATAAAAATTTGTTTTAAGCTCATTCAAATTCTCAGGTAGTCTTTTGTTTTTGGAATAAAACGGTAACACTGAAAAATGAATTTGCTCCATTTGATTTATCCTTTCCAAATCTTTTTTGATTTGTTGTCGCTTATATGGCGAGCCGAAAGAGTAAACCATTGCAACAAGCGCAAGCAAAACAACGATACTTACCACAACTACCAACAACTCTCTTGTTTTTTCGTTTCTCTGCCAATACCCTTTTAAGTCCAAAACAAAATATGCGAAAGTTGCGCTAAAAATTACAAAAACAGCCAGGACTTTGCACAAAAAAGATGGGCCAAACTCTTCAGCGTTAAAGAATTTGTACAGCAAAACTATCAAATCCACAGCAACCACCGCTATTGAGATAAATACTGTCAAAGCCAAAGACCACTTTCTAATCCAAAACTCCTGTTTCTCTGGATGTTTTTTTAAATCTTTTCTCAAAAAGAGTGCAACGGTTAAAAATATCGGCAAAATCACAATCAAAGCGGAAACAACAAAAGCGACTTGTCCGCCTTTTATAACAAAAAACAAATCTTTGGCTTGCGTAAATGACAAATCGGCAAGGAGAAAGGTTAAAATTGTAAAGTTAACAAGTGTAAAGTAAAAAGTTACGATGTAACCGAGATAAAGAAAAAAATCTTTTGCCAAAACTTTTTGCATGTTTGTATAATACTACTGGCACCGATAAAGTAAAGCCAGAAGCAGATAAGTGTATGCGTTGTGGCACAGAGTTGTGCACTTTCTAATGTGTGTTGTTTTTTCAGTTTGTGCTGTTTTGCTATTTGCTAAAAGTTTAAAAAAGTTTCTGCTTTTTCGTACACCAATTCCGAAGCTTTCTTACCGGTATATTTCATGTACTCATCCACCAACCTAAAACCTATGGAATACCCTGCCCATTTCGGTATATCTTTCCTTAACCCCAAGGTCCAATCTTTATAATTTGCATCAGGCTCTGTTATTCCCTCTTGTTTTGCTTTTGCAAAAAGTTTTTCAAACTCTGGGTCAGAAAGAGTGCACGACCATGGTGGCGGATCTGTATTATTTACTTCTATATCAAAGTGATCGGCTAATCCTTCTGCAACAAAAGCTTCTATCAAGCTTGGCTTGTGCCATGGAATTTTTTGTGCTCTAACCGCATGGTGTAGCTCATGTGCTACCACTCTAGCAATAATCTCATCAAAATTATTCAACAAATTTTGGGAATGCATATCTAAATAAACAAATATTAGATGTTCGTTTGGTGTGTAGCCACTCGTTCCGGTCTCTTTAATTGTAAATTCAGGAACATGAGAAAAAATTATATCCACATTCCAAGTAGGTAAAAGAGTTTTTGCCTTGTTTAATACGCTTTCTGTGGCCTGTTCTATCCTTTGTCTGTAATTTTGTAAAGCGAAGTCTGATTTTTGTATAAAAATTTCTTGCATAAATAAATATTAAAATTTATTTAATAAATTAAATAAATTGATGATAACTCATTTATAACTAATATTCCTATGTTAGCAAATAAATATTCAAATAACTAAGAATACAACTCCGCATGAGTTCCGATTAACAAAAAGAAATAAACTTGACCATCAATTATTTCATAAATAACTCTCACATCACCGCTTACGTTCATGGAGTATTTTCCTTTTAGCGAACCGCTTAGTTTATGAATTTTTAAAATTCTATTTTTTGGGTCTTTCTCAAGAAGCTCAAGCCTCTTGTAGAATTCCCGTTTAATCTTAGGTGATTGTTTTTTAAAAAGCTTTTCAAACTTTCTTGAAAAGATTATTTGCATACTACAAATTTTTTAAATGTTCAATAGCTTCTTTTGTCGAGTTAAAAGTTCTTGAGAAATTTCTTGTTTTGCCCTTTTTTATATCTTCACTCATTTTTAAGATTTCCTTCTCTACCCTTTTGTTCACTTTCACACGCTCTTTAAAATTAACTTCTCTTTCTTCAATAAATTCTTCAAGTTTTCTTGCCACCACAGTAGAAAGAGGAAGCCCCAGAGATTTAGCAAGTTTCTTTGCTTCTTTTTTTAAAGAGGCGTCAATCTTGATATTTAACATTGTTTTTGTTGCCATAATATATCCATTGTATATATTTTAGATTACTTTGTCAAAAAGTGGCAACAAGCGCAAAAATCATTCTTGCTTTCAGATAAATACCCTAGCTATGCAAAAACTCTATCACGTCTCCATCTTGAACTACATATTCCTTTCCTTCTGTGCGAATTAATCCTTGCGCTTTCGCTTGCGCGTATGAGCCGGCGTTAAGCAAAGATTGTGTATCTATAACTTGCGCGCGAATAAATTTATCACGAAAATCCGAATGAATTACACCTCCTGCCTCGGGGGCCGTAAAACCTTTTTTGATTGTCCAAGCCCTGGTTTCTTTTTCTCCCGTTGTGAAAAATGAAATCAAATCAAGTAACTCATAGCCGGCGCGAATCATTTTATCAATTCCCAAATCTACAGCCCCAAATTCTCTTCTGAACTCCTCGGCATCTGAAGGGTCAACATCTTTAAGTTCATTTTCAACACCGGCATCAACCTCAACCACTACGGTATTTTCGTCTTCAAAAAAGTTTTTGAGCTGTCTTGTTCTTTCGTCGTCGGGATTGTCCACTATGTTTAGTCCGTCTGATTTTTTATTCAAAACATACATAACGGGCTTCAGTGTTATCAAATTAAGCTGTTTTGCAAGTTTTCTCTCATCGTCCGTAAGTTGTACCTTGCTTGCCGGTCTGCCCGCCTCAAGCGCCGGCAAAATTTTGTCAACCACAGCCAAAAGTTTTTGCGCATCTTTATCTGAAGCGTGTGAGAGTTTTTCAAGTTTACCCTTTCTTTTCAACAAAGATTCCAAATCCGCCAAAGTAAGCTCAAGGGTTATAACTGAAATATCACGCATAGGGTCAACAGCCCCATGAACATGGGTTATGTCTTCATCTTCAAACACGCGAACAACATGCGCTATCGCATCTACCTCGCGTATGTGAGAGAGAAACTGGTTTCCCAGCCCCTCACCTTTTGAAGCGCCTTCCACCAAACCGGCAATATCCACAAATTCAACTATAGCCGGAATTTGCTTTTCCGAGTTGCTGAATTTTGCCAGCGCATCAAGCCTGTTATCGGGTACGGTAACAACTCCTACCGAGGGATCAATGGTACAAAACGGAAAGTTCTCCGCCGGCGCGGATTTTTTTGTAAGCGCGTTGAAAAGTGTTGACTTGCCAACATTTGGCAATCCGACTATACCAACTGACAAAGACATAAAGTTGCGTTAAACGACTAAATTAAAAAGGTCTTCTTTTTTGGATTTTTCCCCCGAGAGCTTTTTGCAAATCCGCCTGATATTTTTTCATAACTTCCATCATGGCGGCCATTTCGTTTTTACCTTGTTTTGTGAGCTCTTTCATATCTTTTGCCATATTTGAAAATAGCTCCGGATTGTTTTCCAGCAAGGTCTCCACCATTTCCCTTTGCTCTTTCGGCAATTTCTTCAATTGCAACTGCACGGCTTTTTTAACAAAAAAATCTTTTATTCCCATGTTTTTGAATTATCTGATACGCGACTATAATACCATTTTTTAAACTGTTTGCACGCAATTTCTTAAAATGTGGTATTATTTTCCTATGAATATAAAACCGGCAATTTTGGAAAAAAGCTTCAAACAAATTGAAAACAAAGTAAAAATTGCGCAAAAAGCCGGTTTTAATTTTGTGCAAATTGATATCTGCGACGGTGTGTTTGTTCCAAGTAAAACTTTCGGGTCAAACGCGCGCAAAGACTCAGCGCAAAAAATATCCAAATTAGCAAAAAAATATAATGTAAAAATTGAACTTGATATGATGGTCCAAAAACCGGATAAAAAATCCTGGCAAACCTTTATAAACATTATCAAGCCAAAAAGAGTTATTTACCACTTAAAAACTCTGAATAACAAAACTCCTAAGGAGATTTTCAATCATAAATGTGAGTTTGCGCTTGCCCTATCTTTAAAAGATAATTTAGGCAAAGCAAAACAATTGGTTGAACTTTTTCCTTTTTCTTCTTTTCAGGTAATGGGAATAGAAAAGGTAGGCTTTGGCGGACAAAAACTCTCACCCAAAGCTTGTGCCAAAATAAAAGCTGTTAAAAATCATTTTCCCAAAATGGGAATTGCCGTTGATGGAGGGGTTAAGATTGAAAACATCAAAACTCTTATCTCTTGCGGAGCAAATGAATTTGCCATAGGTTCGGGATTTTTCAAATATAAAGACGGGGTAAAACAAGCTGCCGAGTTTTTGAAAAAACTCTAGACTTGTTCCCAAACAACACAAAGTGCATTTTAGGCAACCGAGCCCTTTTATAAAAAAGCTCGGTAAACAAAGTGCTTGTTTGGGAACAAGTCTACTGCAAATATAATCTCTACCACAATTTATCTATAAGTTGTGCCATATCTTCAACATCACTCCAAGAAGAGCTTGGGTCTGTTATTGAAAGACCTTCTTTGATTTTACCTGTGCAATCTATTGGCTGGTTTCCTTTTTCAAGGAAAGCTTCGGTCATAAAACCTTTAAGAGAGCTCTTGAGTTTTTTACTCTTTTTTCTTTTCTGCAACAGATAATTTATTATCTTTATTTGTTTATCAGGGTTTTTGTCTGAATTTGAGTGGTTCGTATCAACCAAAACTGCCGGTGGCAACCCTAACTTTTGCATTTGCTCTTCCATATACTCAACATCTCCGGCAAAGTAGTTTGGCCTTTTTCCTCCTCTTAAAACAGCAAACAGGGCGTCATTCCCTTCACTTTCAAAAACCTTGCCTTCCGCATACCAGAGAGATTCTCCCGAGGCCGAAAGTAAAGAATTTGCAAGTTTCTCCAAATTGCCATCTGTAGGATTTTTAATTCCCACCGGAAAGTTAGCCACTCCGGCGAAAAGCCTGTGTTCTTGGTCTTCCGATGAGCGCGCGCCAACCGCCGCGAAAGAGTAGAACTCTTGCAAGTAAACTGTAAGTGGTAAAAATAAAGCTTCATCTGCAATTGCCAAATCCAAATCAACAATGTCACTCATCAGTTTCTGAGCGCGCCTCACACCAGCTTTTAAATTCGGCTTTTTGCAAGGGTCCGGTTGCAAAAGCAGACCCTTCCACCCCAAAGCGGTTCTCGGTTTTTGAGTGTAAACTCGCATTACAAACTTTATGCTTTCGTATTGTTTTTGAAGCTTGCTTAGACGACGAGCAAATTCCAAAGTTGCCCTCTCGCTCCAAGCGCTACACGGACCAACTATAAAC
>WFWK01000036.1 GCA_015491135.1 Patescibacteria group bacterium
GAGGTGAAGTTGCCGTTTTCATCAAAGATAACCTTTCCTCCGCTGAATTTGGAGTGAACTTTCTTAACAAGTATTGACCTCTCATGCTTGAGTACTTCTTCTATGTCCTCTCTTGAATAAATGTCGTCTCCCATCATAATAAGAAACCTGCCTCGCACCAAAGATTGAACCAAAGAAATAGCGTGTGCCGTGCCTTTCATCTTTTTTTGCCTTACATATTTTACAGGTCTCCCCAAATAACAATCTCCGAAATGGTTTTTAACTTGTTCGGCCAAATATCCGACAACAAAAATTAGCTCGTCTATCTCATCGGGAAGTTTTTCCAAATTATGCTCAACCAAGTTTTTCCCGCATACTCTGACCATGGGTTTCGGAACGTGATAGGTAAGAGGCCTCATTCTTGTTCCGTACCCTGCGGCTAAAATTACAGCTTGCATACTTTGTTTTAACTTAATAATTTTTCTGCTTCCTCAAACAATATCTCAGACTCATCAACTTTGCAAACAAAAACTTTCTCTTTATCTATCCCAACAAAACCAAGATCTTTCAAAATTTCTTTTCTAAACCAAGAATTCCCTTCTCCTATACCACCCGAGAACACAAGCAAATCAACACCTTGCATAAGCCCAGCGTAAGCAAAGATATATTTTTTCACACTTCGCATAAAAATATCAACCGCCAGTTTATACGGCTCTTTCCCTTCTTTTGCTTTGTCAAATATAAATTTCGTATTCGTCATATCAGTTAAAGCCTTAAATCCCGAATGCTCATTTAACAGAGAGTAAATCTCATCCGGTGAGAGAAAATCTTTTTTGCTTAAAAGATAAGGCAGGGCCGGGTCAACATTTCCGCTTCTTGTAATCATCATTACACCTTCAAGGGGTGTGGCTCCCATTGAAGTTGCAAAACTTTTTCCGTTTTTTATCGCGGTTACAGAGCTTCCTCCACCAAGGTGAGCCACTATTATTTTCTCAAACTCTTTGTTCTGCTTTTTAAGCTGGTTCAAAACGCTTTTCAATGCTAGCGAATGAAATCCAAACCTGCGCACCCCTTGCTCTGTATATCTTTTTGGTATCGGATATACAACTTCTTCTTTTGGCAAATCTGCATGAAAAAAGGTGTCGGGCACCGCAACTTTCGGCACAAGCTGGTCAATATGATCAATTGTCGCAAGAGAAGCCGTGTTGTGGATGGGAGCAAAATCCGTAAATTCTTCTATGGTTTTGTAAATATCATCATCTAAAATAACGCTTTTTTGTATCTCGCCCATGTGCACAACTCTTATGGAGACTGCGTCATACGGAGTGTTTTTTAGAAAATCAACTTCTTTTTGGGATAAAATTTTCGGATGCACCCTTTTGAATACGGCTTGTTGCGTTTTTTGCCCACCCTCAAAAAGGCAGTATTTGGTGGCTGTTGAGCCGGGATTTATTGTCAAAATATTATATTTCTTCATAGGCCCATTTGTTTAAATCTTTTGGATCTTGCCCGTGTTTTAAAATGTACTCTTTTTCTTTTTCAAGAAGTTTTTCCATTTTTGCCGACACCTCATCTTTTTTGGTTTTATCAATCACTCCTTCTTTGTACGCTTGTTCTGCAACATCTTTAACAATGTGGAAGCGCGATAGCTCATTTCTAGCTTTCATATCAAACGGAGTTGTTGTGGCTCCTTCTTCTTTGTAGCCTTTGATTTGAATTCTGTGGGGCTCTATAAAACCAAACAACAGTTTCTGAATTGTTCTTGCATAGCCGTGATAGTACCAAAGAACTTGTTTATCAAAGGTCAAAAGGTCAAAGAGCTTTTTTCTAGTTTGGGTTTCGTCTTTGATATTCTGCAAGGCACCTGTATGCAAAACAGATACCACCCTCACTCTCACATCCGGCATAAGTTTTTTGCAAATTGAAACCGCAGACACCACAGACTCCGTTACGTAATCTCCCATGGAAACCAAGACAATATGCGGAAGGTCATCGCTGAACTTTTCCAAAACACTCAGCGAATCTTTTACCGCCAAATGTGCGTTAATTGGCGAGAAATAAATGTTTTTGTTTCTTTTGCCGACAACAAAAACATTCACACCGTCTGCTCTGGAGAGCCCATCGGAGATAGATGCCAAAGCTGTGTTTTGATCCGGCGGGAAATAAACCCGCACTATATCATCGTCATGATCAAGCAAATTTGCTATAAAAGACGGGTTTTGGTGAGAGAAGCCGTTATGGTCTTGTCTTTCCAGCAAAGAAGAGAGAAAAATATTAATCGGCGGAAGAGGCTTTCTAAAATGCACATTTTTTGAGCGTTTTATAAACTTTATGTACTGATCAATCATAGATGAGACAATGTGAGCGAAAGCTTCATAACTTGCAAAAACTCCAACTCTTCCGGTTAAGGTATACCCTTGCAACATTCCAAAAAGAACATGCTCCGACAATATCTCAATCACCCGCCCATTTGGCGACATGTCTTTATCCCAACTCTCCAGTGGCCACCTGAAAGCTCTTTTTTCAACATCAAAAACGGCCTGCAGATGGTTTGAGTAAGTCTCATCGGGCGAAAACAATCTGAAAGATGTCGGATTAAACTTAAACAAATGCGCGAAATACTCGCCAGAGACAAAAGCCGAATCATTTTGAGATTGATCAACTTGCTGGAATTCCATCAGTCCTTCTGTCTCGGGAATTGAAAAATCAACCGCCCCTCTGTGCGCATATTTGCTTCTGCCGACTTTACGCTCTCCTTGAGGAATAAGCTCTTTGATGTCACCATCCAATGTAATCTCTCCGTTTTTATCAAAATCTATAAGCTCATTAACTTTGTAAGAGTGCAACCACTCTTCCAGCAAAGAAAGTTGATTTTTATCTTTCAAATTATCAAAAATAACCTGATGAGATGCGTAATTTCCTTCAACTTTAACACCTGAGACTTCCTTAGGCGCTCCCATACCTTTTGGAGTTTTTAAAATAACAACCGGCCAGCGTGGTGCTTCAACCAATGCGGTTTTATCGGTGGTTTGTATCAACTTTATCCTCTCTATGGCAGAGTCAAATACTTCCATGGCGCGTCCATGCAATTCCTCGGCCGTCTTGCCCACAACAAACAAAGCTTCATACCCGTGCGCATCAAAGAATTTTTCTATCTCATCATCATCCATTCTGCCGAAAATCGTCGGACCTGATATTTTGTAACCATTTAAGTGCAAAACCGGCAAAACAGCGCCGTCTGCTGAAGGGCGGATAAATCTGTTTGCGTTCCATGAAGCAGAAAGAGGGCCTGTTTCGGCCTCTCCGTCTCCTATCAGACAAACGGAGATCAAAGACGGTTCATCAAGTACGGATCCGTAAGCTGTTGCAAGCGAGTAACCCAACTCTCCACCTTCCAAAATTGAACCTGGCGAGAGAGGAGTTATATGAGAAGGAAATCCGTAAGGAGCGGAGAAAGAGCGAATGAATTTTTCAATACCTTCTTTTGTAAACGGATAGTTGTTATAAAAGTGCGAAATTGAACCTTCTATAAAAACTCCGGATAAATACCCCGGCGCTCCGTGGCCGGTACCTACAACATAGAGAAAATCTCTATCGGGATTTTGGTTTATCAGGCGATTTATATGCGCGTAGAGAAAATTTATTCCCGGGGTTGTTCCCCAATGTCCCAGAAGGCGCGGTTTTATATGCTCCGGTTTTAACTTTTCCTCAAGAAAAAAATTACTTCTCAGAAAAATTTGCGCCACTGAGATGTAATCGGCAAGACGCGTATACTTTAGCAGTTGAGTAAGCTCAGACATGTACTAATTGTAACATATCTGTTTGCCCTGTTTTTTAAAGTCTGTGGATTTAAAGTGTTTCTATTTCATCTAATACCTCTTTTGCAATCTCTTTCACCTTTTCGTTTTTTATTTTCTCCAACACTCTCTCTTTTCCATCTTTAAAAGCAAGCATGTCTCCTATGCCGTTTTTAAAATATCCATACCTCTGCAATACAAACTCCAGCCTGTCTATTGATTTTACGAACTTGGCCTCGGGCGTCTCCTCTTTTTCAAACTCCTCCCAGAGAGACAAAAACTCGGGAGCAAAATCAAAAGAGCTTAAGATTTCCTCCATTGCTTGTTTTTCTCTCTCATGCTTGTCTTCTACATTGTCGCGAACGGGCATATCGCCTATTATCGCCTCACCAAGCTCGTGCAAAATTGCCATTTTAAGCACTTTGTTTTGATCAAGCTCTGGGGCAAGCTGTTTCTGCAAAAACAAAGCCAAAACTACTACGGAGAAGCTATGGTCGGCAACAGATTCGGCTTGCTCTTCTCTAACTCCCCAATACTTTACCCAGCCGGTTCTAAGCAAATTTTTTAAAGTAAAAATGTATGAAAACAACTTAATGGTTTTGCTTTTGTCGTCTCCAAATTTTGCCGAGATTTCATTTCTCCAGTACATATACTAAATTTAATCTATCTTTTTAAAAAACACAAAAGGACCGAGTTTATAAACTCTACCTACCTCCTCCCTTTTTATCAAAGTTGCAACTGCGCATCCGCCAAGCTCTTTCGCCACCCGCTCAACTAACGCTCGCACATAAAGCCCGCTTGAGCTTAGAGTCTCTCCGCAAACAATCGGGATATTTGCATTATCTTGCAAACTTTCAAAAAGCTTGCTCCACGCTTTTTTAATTTCAGCCAACCGAAAATCATTTTCAGATTTTAAATTCAACTTTTGCAAACTCTCGCGCACCAAGTTTGAAAATTCTTTACCTGACAAAGTATCTGTATGTTTTAAATTCAATTTGTAGATATAAACGGTTTTTGAAGGTATATCAACTTCCGATACTCTCCCTGTGTTTGCAAAGTAAAACAGGGGCTTTTTTTCTCCCGTTTTTCTGCTGACTACCGGCTTTGATGAAAATATCGGATACTGCATACTCCAGCTTCCTTTAATTTTTTTGGAGATGTTTTTTAAACTGTTCAGTTTGCCAAAATCAAATTTATCACAACTCTTCGGTATCCCGAGCAGGTCTCCGGTATCGGTTTTAAAACCGAGCGCAAAGCAAAAAAAGTATTTTTTATCAAGCTTTAAATATTTGTTCTTTTCTTTGCACTTCTCACCCGCTAAAATCAACACCTTCCCGCATGCCAGAGGATCAAGCCGTCCGGCATAAGTAAGAGGAATCTCATCATCAATGCCTTGTTCTTCTCTTAATCTATCCAGAAGAGCTGAGAGCAACTCCCCTTCTTTTTTCCAAATAATGTATTTGTTATCTTGGAGTTTTTTTGTTTTTTCCATGACACTTATCTAAAACTTTGTTTGCAAAAGAGTAAGTTGCGGGACCCCAAACTCCGGTGGGTCGTTTAAGGCCGACCGGCTCAAGAATCTCTTTGGCAAAGAGCTCTTGAAACTTCATAACAGCTTTTCTGGTTGCGGGACCAAAATAGGCGGTCTCGCTACCCTTGCTTCCCGGGCCTTTTTGGGCAACTGCTGTTTTTTTGTTCATGTTTAGAAACTCTTGCACAAATTTAACTTGCTCGTCCCTTGCACCGGGATAAAAAGTTTTGTCAAAAACAACATTTGGGCAATCAACTCTCTTGGTTGTCTCCGTATTCACTTGCTCAATTTTAGAGCTTGCCGGTAAAATCAAATTTAAAAGATACTCTTCATTTGACAAGGTCGGACCTTGTTGTTTGTCTTTTTGTTTTTGGATTTTTGTGTTTTTGTTATCCTCCGATCGAATACTTGAAAAAATTCTTGAGAGCATCTCGGCAAGGGTTTCTTTTGGAGTTGGCGTTTCTATTTTGGGCAGATCAACTTGCGCGAAAACCACACCGACAGTTGTTAAAAAAACAAATAAAAATGATATTATCTTTTTCATGATAGAGATTATACCGCAAAACTCATTTATTCTCACCTTGTGTTTAGTGGCTTTTGCGGGACTGGTTTTCATGTTAATCAGAAGACCAAAACAAAACCGAAACTGGTGCCCGGAGCACAAAATTCAACCTGTTTTAAAAATAGATAGCGATGAGGTGGAGATAGCCGATTTGGTTGAGGCAACGTATTTTGCGCCGATGAAGGCCGATGTCAGGCGTATGAACTGGAAGTTTAAAATTGATGATATAGAACATGTTTGTTTGTTGTTGGAGATTTTCAAAGTAGACCTACCGTTTGGTAAAAAAATAAAACCAATTCACGCTTTTTTGGGGTTTACTCTTAAAGACGGTCGCGGATTTGCCGTCTCACCTGCCGGGAGAAGATTGGTTAATGAAAAAGTAACCTTCGCCCGAATTCTCCCCCACTATAAAGAGCTCCATTACAAAATAATTCGTCTTGAAGATACACTGCATGCAAGAGCGTATTTTGAGAAAGATGACTTGCAGTGCATCCCGCTGAATTTAAACACAGAGCAAATTAAAAAAGTTCTTGCTTCTATATCAAAACAAACCCAGTCTCTCAAAGACAAGGCGCAATGGTTTGATACATTCACAAGAAATTGCGTAACCGAGACCCTAAAGCATCTAAAAAAAGCCGGAGTAAATGTTCCGCGCTACAGCTTTAGATACTCCACAACAGTTAATTTAGAAAAGGTATTTCTCGGAAAAATATTACCGTTTTCATCTGTAAAAGAGGCACGTAAAAAAACAAATATAAATCACCTTATAACAGATGACAAAAACTTTATTCCGGAGCTTTCAAGGTGGATTGAGGGTTTTGGCGGTAGATAGGTTACTTTTGAATCCACCTATACCTCACCTCTCAAAGCGAGATTTCTTAAATATTCGGATATACTTGAAAAACCTTTCTTGGTTGCCTTTTGTTCAATAAGCTTTTTCTCCTCGGGTCTAAGACGAAATTGTACGGTTGCGCTTTGAGCTTTTTTATACTCCTGCTCCGCAATAATAAGTTTGGGCAAATCTGCAAGTAGGGCCGGAATGTCTTCGTTTAAAAAATCTTGATCAATTTTTGCGCTTTTGCACACAAAATGAGTAATCCCTCCTTTTTTAGGTTCCAAAAAATAAGTGTGTCTTTTGTTTTTTACAGTTATGCTATGCTTTGTTTGTTTTGTCATGTTATGTTTTTTATTAAATGTTTAATACGCTTTGCGATGTCTTTTTTATAAAAATCTTTGCAATCGTTATTGTGTACGGGGATCACAATATCAATACCAAATTCGTCATGTTTAAATTTTACGTGACTGCCTTTTGTATATATTTTCTGAAAACCGACAACCAATAATAACTTTTGCAAATCAGAAAATGATATTTTACTTGGTGTTTGAAGGAACCTTTTGGCAATCTTTGCAATTCTTGACATGTGTAATACATTTTATATTTATGTATTACAAAGTCAATAGCAGTTACATGTCTTTGAATCACTTTCACAAACAGTTGCCAAACAAAAATACCCCTGCAAGGCGTTGCCTTACAGGGGTTTTTTGTTTGCGGAGGAGGAGGGATTCGAACCCTCGAGGGGATTGCTCCCCTAACACCTTAGCAGGGTGCCCCATTCGACCGCTCTGGCACTCCTCCATAAAAGAGCGTCTGCTTTGCAAAACGCTCTTTAATACTACCAAAAAGACAAACTTTTGCCAGTTGCCGTCTTTTAAATCCCTTTGTACATTTCAACTCTTTCCAAAATCACAACCACCTTGTCGCCTTTTTTCAGGCTTACCGTCTCAAGTCCTTTTCCAACAAACTCACCGTTTACATAAATCGCCCAAAACTGCTTTTTGTCAGCAACTCTGTCACCTATTTTGTAAATGGCTTTTCCGTAATCAAATTGCTTTATTTCCGCTTTCAAATATTTATTCAACAACTCTTCAAGAGACTGTCCATCGTACTCGGCTTTCAATGAAAATTGCGTGGCGTTTAAATTTAGCTCTTTTGTTTTTTCTTTGTTTTCATTCGCTATTTTTTCATCAACAGCCTGTTCGGTTTTGTTTTGTTCAACACCGTTTTTAATATTGGCTTTCGGATAAAAAACCCAAACCAAAACCGCAATCACAACAAGCACAACAACATAAGGGGTATATTTTAAAACTGTTTCTTTTTCCATGTTTTTCCTTTACTTATAACAAACCCATAGTATCATAAAGGCAATGAAAATAGCAATAGTATCAGACTCTCATGACGCTTGGGTAAATCTTGAGAAAGCCATAGCGGTTGCAAACGAAGTTGGCTGTAGTACTCTTTTGCATGCTGGTGATTTTGTAACCCCAAGTGGAATAAAAGTGTTAAGTAAATTTAAAGGAGAAGTACACTTAGTCTGGGGCAACAACGAGGGAGAGAAAGTGGGGTTCATTAAAACGGTTGAAAAATTTGACAACATAGTTCATCACGGAGATGTTATGGAAAAAGAATTTGACGGACTTTTATTTTTCATGAACCACTACCCCACCTTTTCACAAAACGCGGCAGAAAGCGGAAAATACGATGTATCAATATTTGGGCACACTCACCTGTATCTAAACGAACAAGTTGGAGACACTCTGCTTTTAAACCCGGGAGAGATAGTTGGCACAAAAACCGGAACCTCAACAATGATTATTTTTGACACTCAAACAAAACATGCCGAGAAAATAGAGCTGGCTTCAAGTTTATACACTCTTTAGATATGAATCCGACCGATAAAATAACAGACACCTTCAGACTCACACAAAAACAAAAAGACGCTTTAAAAAAACTAAAGCTTGAAACACTGGAGGATCTGCTTTTGCATGTGCCGTCAAGATACGAAGATGTGCAAAGCGCTCCGTCCATCTCGCAAATTCAAACAAACACAACCGTAACGGTATACGGCAAAATACATGATGTCAAAAAAACCCTTTCCTGGAGAACGAAAAAATATGTAATTGAAGCCAAACTCTCCGATGAGACCGCAACGGTAAAATTGCGATTTTTTAATCAAGTGTATGTGGAAAAAATGCTTGCCGGAGAACCTTTTGCAAAAGTTACGGGAAAACTCATGGGAAAAACAAACAAGTATTTTGCAAACCCTCAGTTTGAAATTCTCCCGCATTTCACCAGAGACTCAAACGCGACTCTCGTTCGTATCTACCCTGAGAGCAAAGGAATTACAAGCAGATGGTTTTCGGTTAAAACAGATATTTTAATTTCCCAAGGCGTACACAAAAAAATAAAAGACCCGATACCAAAAGAGATAATTGAAAAATACAATCTTCCCACCCTATCTCAAGCAATTCTTTTAGCGCACAAACCGAGAAGTTTAAAAGAAGCCGAAGTCTCACAAAAAAGATTTTCATTTGACAGCGTCTTTTTCATACAACTGCAAAAACAATTGCAAAAGCTCAATATCCAAAGCAAAAAGACATACAAAATAAACACAGATTCAATAAATGATTTTCTTAAACTCTTGCCGTTTAAGCTCACTGTGGCGCAACAGAAAGCGATAGAAGACACAGTGTCCGACTTGCAAAAAAACCAACCCTTAAGCAGGCTCATTGAAGGTGATGTTGGCTCGGGAAAAACAGCAGTTGTAGCTGCAGTAGCCTTTGCAACAGTTGCCACCACCCCGCCGGAGCAAAAAGCGGGAACCTTACAAGTTGCTTATATGACACCCACCGAGATTTTGGCGAGACAACAATATCAAGAGTTTATATCTTTGTTTAAAAATGCAATTCCTTATAAATTCATAAGAGTCGCTCTTCTTACCTCCTCCGGAGCAAGAGTGTTTCCGTCAAAAACAAACCCGCAGGAAGACACCAAAATATCAAAAACCCAACTTATCAAATGGGTTAAAGATGGTACTGTTGCCATTGTTGTCGGCACCCACTCTCTTATTCAAAAAAATGTATCTTTTAAACATCTTGCTTTGGCGATCATAGACGAGCAACACCGTTTTGGTATAGCCCAACGCGCCGCATTAGCCAAGAAAGATAACAAAATCCCACACCTTATTTCCATGACGGCAACCCCAATCCCCAGAACCTTGGCACTGACAATTTACGGCGATTTGGATTTGTCCATAATAGATAAAATGCCCCCGGGCAGAAAAAAAGTCATTACAAAAATAGCGACCGAAAAGCAAAGAGGCGATGTGTATAAATTTGTTGAAAAAGAACTGAAAAAAGGCAGACAAGCTTATGTTATCTGCCCGCGGGTGCAAGAGCCCGATCCGGAAAAAGCCTTGGCCTTAAGAGTTGCCTCTGCTGAGAAAGAATTTGAAAAAATTCAAAAAGCGTTTCCAAAATATAAAATAGGACTCCTGCACGGTAAAATGAACACAAAAGAGAAAGATGAGGTTATGAGTAAATTTGTATCCGGCGAAATTGATATTTTGGTTGCAACAACTGTTGTTGAAGTGGGAGTAAACGTCAAAAACGCTTCCGTTATGATTATAGAAGGAGCTGAAAGATTCGGTCTTGCTCAATTGCATCAGCTCCGCGGTCGCATTAAAAGAGGCGCGCACCAGCCTTACTGTTTCTTGTTTACAACCTCGTCTCAAGATATAAACAAAAAAAGACTTAAAATTTTTGAAAGCACCGATGATGGTTTTAAACTGGCGGAATACGACCTTAAATTGCGTGGACCTGGCGAGTTAACCGGAAGCAGTCAATGGGGACTGTCGGATTTGGCAATGAAAGCGCTTCAAAACCTAAAGATGGTCTCGGCCGCAAGAGAAGCAGCCCTGGAGTTGATTAGAACAGGTAAAATACAAAACTACCCCGAACTGTTATCAAAAATAGAAAAAACAGATTTACATTTTGAATAAAATAACTTTTGCTTCCAAGCGATACACCCAAAAAGCATTTCGGGCAAAAGCCCAAGCTTAATACCTTCTTCTGGTTACCGAAACCCAGTGTGTAATCGGGGTGATATCTTGCAGCGGGCCTCTTCCAAATTTTATTTTCATTTGATATGCGGCGGGAGTTACATAAGTGTGTGTAAATGTGCGCTCAAAAGCTCCGGAGCAGTCTGCATATGGGTCAGCCTCTTGGTCTTGATCGGCTATAAAATCATCAACCGAAAATTCGCTATTTTCTTGCGCCACAAACTCTTTTCTTTGTATGCCACTACCATCGCCCCAGTCAATCTCGTAGGAAGTGCAATACCCCCAGGTACCGACAAGCTGAACTTCCACCGTCAAAGGCGCGGGGCCGGTGTCGTTGTCAACGTTAACTATTGTTGCACCCGGTTGCAAATTGGTAACGTCAATCAACCATCTCTCCCGAATCGGTAAATTTATAATCTTGTCGGGCCCGGCTCGGAATGTAACTTCATAGGTTCCGACCGAATTGTATATATGTCTTAAATTAAATGTCTTTGGGTTTCTCTGACATGTGTATGTATTAACTTCAAACTCGGTCGTATCTCCATCTCCCCAATCAACTTGATATGAAGTACATGACGGATGTGTTAAAGTAAATTTTGCATTTACCTCCAGCGGGGCAGGGCCTTCTGTAACATCAATGGAAAACGGCATTATAGCATCACCGACAACTACTGTTGTATAAGCGACAGTGGGCAGTTGCAACCCCAAATTGTTTGGGGTGCTCGCCTCTCCGGCCCTTAAAACAATGGTGTAGACTCCATTGCGCGGATAAATATGATTAATTCGCACTATGCGCCCTTCGTTATCTTCATCCTCACAATTGTTGGGGTCGTAGAATTTCTCAAATACTTGAGAGTTGTCTCCCCAATCAATACTGTAAGAAGTGCATGCATTTTTTAATTTAAAAGTCAGCAACACTTTAAAAGGCGCCTCGCCAAATGCTTGATGAGTTTTTATGTCACTTACCAAGGTGTCAGTGATTTGATCGTTAGTTGAAGTAGCTGTAGAGGTAGAAGTGGTGGCAGTTGAAGTAGCATTTAAGTTCTCACAACCCAAGGCCATAGCTTCTCGTGTTCTCGGACCAACAACCCCAAAACCGGTTGTGTTGGGAGATCCCCAAGAGATTATACCGTTTGCAACCTGATATCTCTTAACGGCCCTTTGAGTGGCCAAATCAAATACTCCGGTTATCGCCCCTTCAGGGTAAATGTAGCTGTCTCTGGCCAAAAACATTTGAAGTTTTGCTACATCCTGACCACGGTCTCCATAAGCAAGGTTTCGTGTCAAAATAAGGCAAGATAAATCCGGCGGAAAAGAGCGTAAATTTCTTTCGTTCTCATTTGTTTTTTTGAAAGACAACAGATTATCCAACTTGGCTTTTAAGGTGAAGACTTGGGCCAACATATTTGATACTTGAGTTTGAAACTCCACCCAAGAGTAAGCCTCTACCCTGTTTGAATTCGTAGAAAAAACAAGAAAAATCAATGCCAGATATGTTGCCACTTTTTTCATAGTCCTAGTAAGTTTCTGATAAAATCTTTAAAAGCTAGCCAGACCGAGGCGATGTATAGATTATTGCCACTTAGTTTTGAATTCAAAATCGTAACATAATTACCAAACAACTTTTTCCCATTTTTTATAACAGACACATAATAAGTACCCGGCTTTTTATACATATGAGAAAATGTTGACGAGAAAGCTTCGCACTTCCCTTTCGGATATGTAATCGTCTGATATTCTCCGTCACCAAAATCAATCGTGTAGACTCCGCCCAAACATGAAGCTTCGCTATTGAATATGCCTGTAAAATAAACTGCTTCGCCTTTTCCTGCTTTACGTGGATATATCATAAGCCTATCTGATACTTGGAATATCCACGGAGGCAATTCAAAAATCTTAATTGGTGGAGTGGATGTAGCAATAACAGTCGGAATATCCTCTCCACAGAACGGATCGCCATTGCAAATATCATATATTACTCCGGCATAAATTTTATACAGTCCGGGATAAATTGGAGTAGAGCAAACAGTATTTGCGGTTGAACTTGAAGTGGTAGCCTCAGAGCCGGAAGTATCACCTGAGGTGGTGGCTGTTGATGAGCCGGATACCGAATTGTCCGCACTGTTTTGAGATGAGGTGTTGTTTGATGAGTTGTTGCTTGAAGTTGGCAGGGCGCATTCTCTACTTGTAGGAATCCACGAGAAAGTATGTGTTTGTAAAGGAGAGAACTCTTCTGTGTTATCAATATTTATGTCCCCTATATAGCCGACTTGTCCATCTTCCGATAGAAACAGTAACCTGATTTTTGGCTTAAATCCTTGTATCTCACCCGGCAAATTGGCAGTTTTAATTTCTATATTTACCGGTGTCTCCAAAGCAAACTCTTTTCCACCCTGTGGAGACTCTATTTGTATAAATGGCTTTCTATGCACAAAAACTTGGCATTGTTCAACTTCGGTGTGTTTTTGGCTAGTATTCGGATAATAGGTTTTGTATAAAACTGCAGTATATCCATCTGTGTTGGGCTTGGTATAAATATGCCTTATTACATCATATTTTATCTCCGGCAAAGCGCAAAGATATTCATCGGTTTTGCTTCCATCACCCCAATCTATTTGATATTTCATTTGTTTTTCCGGATTACATACATCGCCACCTAAAGGAATAACGGCAATCGCTTCAAACGGGGTATACCCTCCATTGCTTTCCAAAAAACATTCGGTGGAAGTGGAAGAAGTTGAATTTGTCGATGATGCCGAATCAGTACTTGTTGAGACTTGCACATCATCACCGTACACAAAAACAGCTAACTTGACAGGAACAATTGAATCAAGATCACCTTCACCCGCTTTTACAACTACTTGATATGAAGCTGGCAGTAGATCTTGGCGCGGATTGTAAGTGTGTGTAAAAACTCTTGAAAAATCTCCTCCCAAACATTCTTGCTGAGTATCCGTAACTTCATACTTCAATGGCTCGGACCCATCTCCCCAGTCTATGTAAAAAGATGTACAAGTAAGTTTGCTATCTGTTTTAACGGTGAGCTCTACTTCCAAAGGTGCCTTTCCAAGGTTTGGAGAAATACTCACCGAAGTTGATGCCAAAGCATCTGCCGGATACCAAAGTAGCGCAATTGCAACCAAAATAATCCTAATCATTGTGATAATTATAACGCGATATTTAAAATGTAACAAAGGAGTAACTGTTAAAAACATATTCGCACAGCAGCCCCTACACCACTTTTTAACATGAAAACCATAGTGATTAATAATAGCCCTTGTGACATATTCAACATATTCTTGGTAAAAGTACCTATAGTGAAAGTGGTGTGGGACACGGACTCTATGGTCTTTAGAAAGGGCGAACAACACTCCAGTGTATTATTACACACATTCTCTACGACACTTTACCATGCACAGTGTCTTTATGTACATATGCAAATTGGTGCTTATGGTGTGGATCTGCCCGCCCAGACTGTAGATTTTCTAATGTGCGCTTGCAATGCAAGCGGGGCGATGTATTTCATCGCCCCTAGAAAATCTACAGTCTGGGTCCGGGCTCGCATTGTTTTCGCCTCGCTTCTTGTCTTCGCTAACGCTTTGACAAGAAGACATGGGTTCAAACATCGCTCCGCCTTTCGAATCCTGACGCAAAATCAAGCAGATGCTTTTGCTCTGTGCGCACAATCTGCGCTTCACTTGCTTGTCCGCCCAGCAGGACTCGAACCTGCGACACGCTGGTTAAGAGCCAGCTGCTCTACCGACTGAGCTATGGGCGGATGTTTTGTGATTATAGCAAAAATAAATTGATATTAAAGTCTTTTCTGTTAAAATGACTCCAGCGGGCGAGTGGCGGAATTGGTAGACGCGCTTGGCTTAGGACCAAGTGGGGCAACCCGTGGAGGTTCGAGTCCTCTCTCGCCCACAAATTAAAAGCCACACTTGTAGTGTGGCTTTTAATTTGTATTTGAAAAACTTGGTCCTATCTTCTCGGTAAATCAATTCCTAATGTATTGGTAATTATCATAACTATACCGTAGGCAGTAACAATAATAAGCATTCCGGCTATCCCCCAGATCATGTGCCGCATTCCGGTTTGTCTGGCTTCGGTATTATCCGTCTGTGAGATAAAAACCACCAATCCCCAGAAAAAAAGCATGGTGGCCAGCGCAAAAAGTAGCATAATCAAAGGGTCTATAAAGACATCAATGATTTTATCAAGCATTTTAAACCCTTGATTTACACCGGCCATACTAGCCATTATCTATATCTCCTTTCTATAACGTCGGGAATAATCGGTTTGGTTTGATCAACTTTAAATGTTGACCTCAAAACACCTATAATTCCCCAAATGGAAACCATCACAAAAATAGCGACAACTCCCATAATCATTATCTGAATTCCTTTAGTTTTATTTTCGGCAACTTCACCTGAGAGAAGGTACATTGCAAGACCCCAGAAAAAGGCCAAAACAGCAATCGCAAGCAAGATGGGGATTATGGCATTTACAATTCCACTTATTGTTCCCAGGGTGTGTTTAAGAGTTACCGCCTCTGATAAGAATGGTATAAATGCCAAACTGAAAACTAAAGCAAATTTTTTCATAAATCTATATTAACTTCTAATTTTTAACTTGTTTAACTTATTGTAACAAACCCAGATGTTTTTACAATCACATTTGTGGATTAAAATATAACAAAACCAGAATTAAAAGTAGGATTATAATTCCTATATTTATAGCTTGTGTCATAAAATTTAACCCTAAAAACTCCAATTGATCATCTTCACTCCCCTTCCAGTACACCACAAACCCGACTATCATCATATAAATTGCCACAGCAAGCGGAATTGAAAGTATAGTATAGATAAACTGCATCATAAGCCTCTAAGTAAAGTCTCGCGTAAAATTATCAATATTCCCCAAATGGAGACCATAACAAATATTATCAAAATACCCCAAAAAGCTATGGAGGTCATTTTCTTGGACTTCTCAGCGCTCTGCTCTCCCCATAAATTTTTTGCTATGTTATAAAAGAAAATCAAAACAGCCACTCCAATCAGAAGTTTTGAAATCTGATCTATAATCGGCAAAAGAAAATCGTATATCAACTCCTTAAAAGATTTTGGCGTCGCAAAAGAGATGGTTGGAACAAGCGCAAGCGAAAGTATGCTCAAAAACTTTTTCATACTAATTTCTTAGCTCATCTACGGTGCCTCTTATAAGCGCAGCCAAGGCTGAGGCTCCCAGTATTAAAATTATACCAACCACTCCCCAGAAAAAATTATGCTTAGCTTTCACTATCTCGTCTTTATTTCCTTGTGCTGCAACAAACCTAAAACCGGCATATACTATAAACAAAACCGACAAAGGAAGACCGACATAAACAATCGCTTGCAAAAATCTCTCTATTAAAGTTTCAACCGAGTTAACTCCTTCAAGAGGATTGCAAAGCCCTGTGCAACCACCTGTGGCACTGCTGTACTTTGGCAATAAAGCCACGGTTACCAATAAAACATAAAAATATATAATATGTTTTCTAATTACTTCCATTTTTCAAGTAAAGCTTTTAATTCTTTGTCCGCATAAGAGACAGCTTCTGAGAAACGCAATTTACCGGACAAAACAGAATTGACCATGTTGGCAAATATTGCATCTGTGTTTTTAGGGTCCGGATCAAGCCAACCGAATGCAATAACGGCAGACCTTCTGAAAATCTCTTGCACCGGATTATCGGCTTCTTTGTTTAATACAATCCTAAGAGGTGGCATCGCAGTGTGATATTTGGAGAAAAGCGCCGATTGTGTCGGTTGTGTTAAAAACAAAGCTATGGCAATTGAGCTGTAAGGATCTCTTGCATGTTTTGGTACAACAAAAGCATATAACCTTCCAAAAGTTGCATTTCTTTTGGCATCTTCTCTGATTTGTGGCAAAGGAGCCACATCAAAATTTAAATTTGGATTTTTGTTTTTTATGTCATTAAGCTCGCTTGCATATCCTATATACATAGCCAATCTGCCTTGGGAAAATAAATCAAGAGAATTTGGTAAAGACCTGTTGTAGGTGTAGAAAAACTTTGAAGGATTTGCAAACTCGGTGTAAAACCTTAAAACTATTTGCATTGCCGGTATTTGGCTAAAACCTTCTCCAGCAACAGAAGATGCCAAAGCCGAGAAAAGCTGACCTTCCGGAGTTTTCTCTATAACTTTTCCTCCTTTTTGTGTAAGCATTGTAACTAAAATATCTTTTGCATGGTTTATGTTGTCATATGTTCCCAAGCCCACGGCGGCAATATCTATCACACCGTTTTGTTGTTTTTTGGTAATTCTTGAGGATAAATCAATAAGTTCATCCCAGTATTTCGGCGGTACTGTCTTTCCGGCATCGGCAAACAAATCTCTGTTCCAATATAAAACCATTGGATCAACCGAAAAAGGCAAACCCAATATTCCTCTTTCTGACAAAAACAAAGAGCCTTCATCTACAAAAATATCCATAAACTCTCGGCGAGAGTAAGTTTTCATTCCATAGGCTTCATCATAAGGGATTGGGGTTATCTTGTCCCAATACTGCAGAATTTGCGACTGATCAATCAAGAACAGGTCGGGACCGTTGCCTGAGGCAAGAGCATTTACAATTTCACTTTCATACTCTTCCGGTTCAATATAGCGGTACTTTATGAGATTTGCATTTTCACTTATATCTCCCAGTTCATTTAAATATTTATCAAACAAGTCAGGATCAAAAGTTCCCCATACTTCTACAGTTTCCAAAGAGTTACCCCCGCCACCTCCAGATAATCCGGCAAATACAAGAACGGCGACAACTATAAAGAATGCAAAAATACCTAAAATTACCAGCTGAAAAACGGATATCTTTTTCATAGCCAAATTATACCACGCTCAATAAAAGTGCAAAATAAAACTGTGAGCTATTGCAAAATTTGAAAATTAAGGCTTGCGAAACATTAAAATATAATGATGCGCGGCACGCGGAAACTCTTGTTCAAAAACAAACCCGGCGCTCTCGGCAATTTTTTGCGCTTTCTCGGGAGAGAAAACCATACTGGGGGGTGGACCAAAACCCGAAAAAGAATCTATCCAATCAATAATAACCATTTTCCCGCTGTTTTTTAAAATTCTGTTAGCTTCAAGCAAAAAGTTTAATTTCTCTTGTGATTGAAACAAAACATTTGCTACCAACACAAAATCAATCGTGTTGTCATTTATTTTCGTTCCTCTTGCCCGTTCAACATCAGCCCAAAGATAGACAATATTATCAAGACCCAGCGCTTGTGCGTCTTTTTTTATTCTGCCCAACATATCTTTTTGTACCTCCACGGCATAAACCGTGCCGGAGTCTCCCACCTTCTGTGCCAAGGGAATTGTGTATCTGCCTTCTCCGGCCCCCAAATCAGCCACAGCCATACCGGGGCGAATCGCAAACATCTCAACAGTGGTCTGAGGGTTTAAAAACCCGGTTTCAGTACCACCTGAGGCAAGCGCTCTTTTGGTTCTTTCAAGTTCGTCAGATCTTTTGGCTTGCGCATATAAATTGCGCGCTTTTTGATCATTAAATCCAAATCCGGCAGGTACACTCATGTCATAAGTATAACAACTCTAAGAATTTCAACAAAAGCAAGTGGGGATATCCTCTACTTTTTTTCTGCTTGCCAAGCCCTAAATTTTATTTAGAACTCGGTTTGCCAAACCCTAAATAAACTACCATGATGCAAAGCATCTAGGGGTATTTCCGGACAGTCCAATAAAATTTAGGGCTCGACCCGTTCACCTCCGTCTTCTGACTCCAGCACTTCTATTGAAGCCACGGCATCTCCCGATTTTAACCTCATAATTTTTACACCCACCGTAGTCCTTCCCAAGGTCGGAACCTCTTTCAAATCAGTCTTTAAAACAATTCCTTTCTGAGAGATGGCAACCAACTCGCCTTCGTCTCCGGCAACAACGGCAGCTCCGATAAGCTCTTTTGTTTTGGAATTCAAGTTCACGGTTTTTATACCCGCTCCACCACGTTTTTGAACTTTGTACTCAGCAAGAGGAGTTTTCTTGCCATAGCCTGTTGAAGTTGCAACAAAGAGTTTGTAACTATTATCCCCCTTGGGAACTACACCCGCACCAACAACAATATCTCCTTTTTTCAAAGAAATCCCTTTCACTCCCGCGGCGACACGTCCCATAGAGCGAACATCGGATTCTTTAAAACGAATTGCCATACCAAGTCGTGTTACTAAAACCACATCATCACCCTTCTTTACAAAATGCGCGCTTTTTAGCCTGTCTCCATCCGCCAGTTTGATGGCCACAAGCCCGCTTCTTCTAACTTCAAAAAATTGAGATGCGTCTGTTTTTTTAACCGTTCCGGACCTTGTAACCATAAACATTGAAAGATTATCAGTTTGTTTTACATCTTTCGGCATCGGCAAAACGGAAGTAATTCTTTCATCTCCCACTAAAGGCAAGAAATTAACAATCGCCTTTCCTTTTGTGGATTTCTTGCCTTCCGGTATCTCATACATTTTTGTTTTATAAACTTTTCCGGAATCGGAGAAAAACAACAAATCACTGTGAGCGCTTGCCGTTAAGAAGATAGACACAACATCTTCTTCCTTGGTATTCATGTCCGCCGCGCCGACACCGCCTCTTTTTTGCTTTCTGTATTCGGCCGGGTTGGTTCGTTTAATGTAACCGCCTTTTGTAAGAACAAGAGCGTATTCTTCATCGGGAATCAAATCTTCCATTGAGAAATCTTTCGCCGGACGCGCAACAATTTTTGTTCTTCTGTCATCTCCATATTTTTCAGCCAACTCCTTTAATTCTTTTTTAATTAAAGTCATTTTGCGCGACTTGCTTTTCAGCAAAGCTTCCAGCTCTTTAATAAGTTTTTGAATTTCTTTCAGTTCATCTTCTATTTTCTTTCGCTCAAGGTTGGCAAGTTTTTGCAATTTCATCTCCAAAATCGCGGTTGCTTGAATTTCCGAGAACTTAAATTTTTTCATCAAGCCCGCATGCGCCGTCGGTACATCTTTGCTGGCTTTGATAAGTTTTATAATTTCATCAATATGATCAAGCGCCTTTTTAAGACCGATTAAGATATGCTCGCGAGCTTTCGCTTTTTTCAAGTCAAACTCCGCTCTGCGAGTAATAACTTCAACTCTGTGTTTTATATGCGCCTCTATCAAATCTTTCAGTCCCAGAGTTTGTGGAACACCGTCAACCAAAGCAACCATGTTGTAGTGGAAAGTTTCCTCAAGTTGTGTGTGTTTGTAAATATAGTTTAAAACAGATTGCGGATGAGCCGAAGATTTTAAATCTATCACAATGCGAATATCCGAGGTTGACTCATCTCTTAAAGCCTTTATACCGTCAAGTTTTTTGGCGTGCACCAAATCGGCTATCTTTGCGATAAGATTTGCTTTGTTTACACGATAAGGAATTGAGGAGATAACAATTTGAAACGTTCCGCGTTTTGCCTCAACTATCTCTGCCTCTCCGCGAACAACAACACCGCCACGCCCGGTTGCATATGCTTGTTGTATATCTTTTTTGTTAAATGCTACACAGCCTGTCGGAAAATCCGGACCTTTTACAAACTTTAGCAAATCCTCGGTTGTGGCTTTCGGGTTGTCTATCAAATGCACTGTAGCATCTACAACCTCGCGCAAGTTATGAGGAGGAATGTTTGTCGCCATTCCAACGGCAATTCCCAAAGTACCGTTGATAAGAAGGTTAGGAGGCAATGCCGGAAGCACTGTCGGCTCTTTGTGTGTGTTGTCATAGTTGGGACGAAAATCAACCGTCTCTTTCTCTATATCCTTCAACATCTCTCCGGCAAGTCCCGACATTTTGGCCTCCGTATAACGCATAGCCGCCGCCGGATCACCGTCAATTGAACCAAAGTTTCCTTGCCCGATTATAAGCGGATAGCGCATGGAAAAATCTTGCGCCATATTAACCAAAGAATCGTAAACCGCCGAGTCTCCGTGCGGGTGGTACTTTCCCAAAACCTCACCAACCACGGTTGCGGATTTCTTGGTTTTAGCACCGGCGGTCAGCCCCATCTTATGCATTGCATATAAAATCCTTCTGTGAACCGGCTTTAGTCCATCGCGAACATCCGGCAAGGCGCGTGCGGTTATAACCGTCATTGCATAATCAAGATATGACTCTTTCATTTCTTTCACTATCTCATGCGGTATGATTTTGCTGTTTGTTGTTTGTTTTTCAGTCATGGTTTGCTATTTTATCACATTGTTATCTTTCTCTAAAATTTTTACCTCGCCATTTTCTTGCAATTGCAATCTTATGAGATTTTCCGTTGCTTTTTCTATCTCTTGGTCATCAATTTTTACAGCTGGGTTTTGCAGTACATCGTTTAAAATTTTCGTTGGCGAGTTTTTAACGGAACCACCTATGGCCTGCAATGAGTTTGCCGTGTCATTCCAGATATCCTCAAACGCTTTAAAAGAAGACGCGGCCTGTCTTTTTTGCTGTTCATTTGAGTTTTTAAAAGTCAAAGAGTCTTTAAAGTACAACGTTACAGCCCAGAAAGCGGCCAAAACCAGCACAGTCAAAATTGAAAAAGCCAAAGCGATGGCGCGCCTCTCCTCTTCCGGACGCATTTTTAATTTGGACAAAAACTCCATAGATTATCAAGATTGTACCACAAACACTTTCCCTTGATAAGTATCAACGTCTCTTTTTTTAAGTGTCAACTTATCAACAACCGGCGCGTCATCTTGACCCGCCTCTTTCAAAAACTCTCGCAGAGAAGCACTGGATCCTATTCCGTCAAAATGCATTGGAATTATAACTTTTGCCTCTAAAGATACAGCCAAAGAATGTGCCTCCGACGGCGAGAGTACCTCCCCGTCTCCGATTGGAACAAACAAAATATCAACCCCTTCCATATCTTCGGTAATTTTAAAATCCATTGCTTCTTTATCTTTCAAAGCGCCCAAATACAAAATATTCATACCTTCCAGTGAGACGGCATAAATCGTATTAATAAGAAAATCTCCTCCTTTTTTTGATTCATAACCGCTCTGAGTCGGAACCCCGTGAACAAACACTGACTTTACTTCATACTCGCCGGGGCCATCTATAACAAACAAATCTTTTCCTTTTCTTTCAACTTCCGAGACTCCGTTAAAA
Organism: Patescibacteria group bacterium; assembly: GCA_015491135.1. Taxonomy (GTDB): domain Bacteria; phylum Patescibacteriota; class Minisyncoccia; order Phycocordibacterales; family UBA2100; genus S143-145. The sequence continues at coordinate 21,936 of WFWK01000036.1, forward strand.
TCAGGGTGATCCAAAGACACCAAAGCGATGTCTGCGCCAAATTTGACTGTCTTTAGAATTTTTGATTGTTTTGATATGGGATTAAAAGCCAAGGTTGTCTCCCCAAAACTGACCTTAAAAAATTCTCCCTTGTGATGTGTAATTATCATGACGGTATTTTAAAACAACAAAAGCGAAAAGCAAATTTTGAATTTGCGCGCGCTTGAGACTTAAACTTACTCCCAAACAAGCACTATGTGTTGTATGGAAACAAGTCTCTTGTTACAATCTGTCAAATGTTGCAAGAGATAAAAGACGAGAAAAACTACAACCCGCTTGAGCTTGATACTTACGCTCCGTTTCAGCAAGCCTGGTTTTACGGCACCTGGCACAAAAACAACAAAGAAGAAGTAAGGAGATTTGCTTTTGTAAAAAATGGCAAGACTTTGGTTTTATTTCAAGCATACAAATGTACAATTCCAAAAATAGGATCTTATCTAACCATTCCTTACGGACCGATTATTTCAAAAGAGATTAATGAAAAAGATTTGAATGAGTTTTTAAACGATTTTTATGATTTACTGAAAAAAGAGAACTTAATATTCGCGCGACTTGATTTTTCACCTTCTCTTGCAGACTCGCCCTTATCTTTAAAAAAAGATGATGCCGACAAAATTTTAAAAACCCTCTCTTTACACAAACATGTCTTTAAAACACCTTGGTACGCAGTCCATGGGGCATGTTTTCAACCGCGCCGAGAGTGGGTTTTGCCACTTAACAAAACGGAAGATGAGCTTCTCTCAGGTATGCACCAGAAAACTCGCTACAACATACGACTTGCCTTTAAAAAACAAGTTGAAACGAAGATCATATCAGAGAATTTAACAGATTACTTTGACGACTTCTACAGACTCCAAGAGTTGACCGCAAAAAGAAACGGCTTCTCTTTGCATGAGAGAAATTATTACAAATCCGTTTTACAAGATGCAACAGAGCGTAAAAACGGATTTTTGGTTTTTGCGTATCATGAGAATGATCTTTTAACGGCAAATTTTGTTATAAATTACGGGAAAATAGCAATGTTCGCCTACGGAGGCTCCGTGCCTTTCAAAAGAAACTTAATGAGCAGTTACGCCACACACTGGAGTGGAATTGTGCATGCGAAATCTTTGGGTTTGGAGTTTTACAATTTCGGCGGATACTTTGACGAGAAAGGACCGAAAGTAAAACCCGAGACACTCAAAGCGCGTTCGCGTTTTTCCGTCTTTAAGCGAAAATTCGGCGGTTTCAGTTGGGAACATTCTCCTTTTTATGATTTGGTTGCTAATCCATTTAAATACAAACTCTACATGTTGTACAAAAAGATTCGCCATGTCTAAATTTACACAAAAATGATATAATCAAACTACAGACCATGAAAGTTAAAGAAAAAATAAAAACTTTTATTCCCAAATCTTTAATTTCATTTTATCATTTGACTTTGGTTTTTGTCTCGGCGCTCTGGTATCGTTTTCCAGCCAAAAAAATGACGATAGTTGCAATAACCGGAACAAAAGGGAAAACAACAACCGCAAACTTGCTATGGCAAATTCTCAACAAAAAAGAAAAAGCCGGACTTTTAAGCTCGGCTCTCCTCTCTTACGATGGAGAGGAGATAATCCCAAACAACATGCACATGACAATGCCGGGCAGATTCTTTATTCAGCAATCTCTCGCCAAGATGCTCAAAAACGGATGTAAATTTGCCGTGGTTGAGGTGACCTCCGAAGGTATAGCTCAGCATAGAAATAAATTTTTATTTCCTGATTTGGCCATTTTTACCAACCTCTCACCGGAGCATATAGAAAGCCACGGCTCTTATGAAAACTACAAACAAGCCAAGGGTTCTCTTTTTGCCCAAACAGCGTCCAACAAAGGAGCGATTTTGATAAACCGCGATGACAAAGAAGCGGAGTATTTTTTGTCGTTTCCAGCAAGAGTTAAAAAAACATACGGAACAGACGGAAGAAGCAACTACCAAATAAGCGATATAAAACCGTCTTTAACCTCGGTTTCTTTTTCGGTAAACGGTGTGCAATTTAGTATTCCTTTTGTGGGAAAGTTTCAAGCTACAAACGCGGCGGCGACGGCGGCCTCGGCCGATATGCTCTCTGTCTTTTCACTGCAACAGTCGGCGCAAATTTTAAAAGAAGCCGAAAGTATTCCCGGAAGAATGCAAGAGATAAACGAGGGGCAGGATTTTAGAGTTTTTGTTGACTACGCCCATGAAAAACTTTCAGTCAAGAATGTTCTTAAAGTTGCCCGCACTCTTGCGCGAGAGAATTCCGTAATAGTTGTAACCGGAGCAACCGGCGGTATGCGCGACAAACAAAAAAGACAAGACATAGGGGAGCTTATTGCAAAATATGCAGACTACTCGGTAATAACAAACGAAGACCCATACGATGAAGATCCTCAGCAGATAATCAAAGAAGTTTGCAACTTTGCAAAAGAAGCGGGTGCAAATGCGGATAGGCTCTTTTGTATTACAGATAGAAAAAACGCGATAAAAAAAGCTTTTGAGATTGCCGACACCGGAGATGTGGTTTTGCTCTTGGGTAAAGGGTCGGAAACATTTATAATTCAAAACGGAAAACACATACCTCACAGCGACATACAAACCGCCAAAGAATTACTGAAAGAAATGCTGTCTTCTTAAGTCAAACCTTTTTCCAAGATCTCTAGCATTTTTTTATACCTAAAAGACCGCAGTTTAGGAAATGTCTCCATATTTGCAAGTGACCAAATAAGGCGCAAAAATCTAAATTCGTTTTTAAACTCCGAGATGGGCAAAAACCCTCGCTTTTTACACACTCTGTCTAAAGTTTCAAAATAAACCAGTTTTTGCTCTTCTGTAAACGAGTATTCGGCGA
>WFWK01000037.1 GCA_015491135.1 Patescibacteria group bacterium
GTTGTGGCCATGGAAGATATTTACGTTTATTTAAACACTAAGTAATTTGTAAGAAAAAGACAAAAGCCGGCTTTTGTGAGCCGGCTTTTGTCTTTGGGTTAAGTTGCTAGGTAACTACTCCAGTGTTTTTAGGCTGTTATTAATTTTTTACCCAAAAGGTATACGCCTGCGATGGACAGTAGCGCAAGCATTGCGTAGATGTATATGTCCCAGCTTGCCCCCGTATACGGAATGTAGTTTAGGGGAATGTAATTCGGGATGTAAGGTATTTGGTTTTGGACCGCAGGGATGCCACCGGGCGAGTTTATGTGGGTTGTGACAAAGTTTGCGGTTTGCACTTCTACGGTTTTTTCACAAAAACCTTCTCTTCCGTATCTGTCTCGCACCACCATTATGTAATGTGTGGTCTGTGGTGGGTTTATTGTCATCTCACCCTTCAAGGGCACTTGCCCTATATGTGTGATTTGGGCAAACTCGGCGTTTAGTGTACGCCATGAAAGTGTTGTGCTTTCATTTGATTTCAAAATTGTTTTGCCGATAACATTCAGTTCACATGCCGGAGCTGGTCCTTTTGGAATATCGTTTTTGTACACAGTTGCGCTACAGATTCCTTGCGCATTTTTATTTGATACTCTAAGGACAAACGTTTTGGTGCCGGATACTCCTTCTATCACCATTTGACCGTTTTTGTGAACAACTCCGTATCCTTCCAAAACCGCTCTTGAGGCATCGGGAGCATTCCAAGAGACAAGAACGCTTGAGCCGGCAGTTGTCGCCTGCGGGGTTGCGGTAATCTCACAGGAGAGGCTGGCAGGCTTGTCTGTCTCTGAACTTGCTTCCACTTTAATTTTAACGGAACAGTCTTTTGTTTTTACTCCTTTTTTGGCTGTTAATGTATAGCTGAAATCTTGAGTAAATCCTTGCAAAGCTATGCTCCCTTTGCTCGGAACAAAACCTATTCCATTGTTTATATATGCGGAGTCAACATCTGTGTCTGTCTCCCAGCTTAAGGTTACAATCTCAGACGGGGAGGAAACCACTGAAGGCTCCGCTTTTATTGAACATGTTATGTCTGCGTCAGATGCGGCTTCCGTTTGAGGGGCAAATCCCCAAGAAGCGGTAAGCAAAATAAAGCTTACAACAAGCATCCTTTTAAAAAACGTCATACGCACTCAATTAATTAAATAAATGCGCGAAAAATCGCACACGCCATAACTATACCAAATTTTCTATACTATGTCAATAGTTTTGTGGCAAAAATTCAGGCCGACAGGGTTAAGCTGTCGGCCCGTTTGTTATTTTTTTAGATAATCTACGGCTGTATAAACTGTCAGTATTGCAGATATATAAAGCAGTATAATTGCCCAGGTGTGCATCTCAGGTTTTATTGTAGAGAGTATCAAGAGCAAAATTGCAAGCATTTGCACAGTTGTTTTTATTTTAGCAATATATGAGACCGGCAATTTCTTTCCTTGCAGGGCCAGATACTCTCGCGCTCCGGAGATAAAAATTTCGCGTGAGACTATGGCATAGACTGGAATAATATTTACTCCTTCTATTGTGTTTATGCTCACCAGAGATATAAGCACACTTACAACCAGAATTTTGTCAGCTATGGGATCAAGCATCACACCTATTGAGTTTGAGCCAAATTTGCGCGCGAAATACCCGTCCAGATAATCACTCACAGAGGCCAGCACAAAAAGGCAAATAGCGGCCCAAACCATCAAGGTTTCTGTGTTTTGTAAAAGAAGCACTATCGCAAATGTTGTGATAATTCTAAAAATAGTCAAGGAGCTTGCAATTTTGTTCATGTCACCTCTCCTTTGGAAGCCTACCCATTTTTAAGATACAAGGAGAATTTGCTTAAGTCAAAGATTTGGTTAATCCAAGACGCCTTTCAGTTTTTTTACATAACCTGGCAGTTTAGTTAGCGGGACGGTTTTTTGCGCCATTGTGGCAACGTTTCTAACAATCGCCACTTCCTCAAGCGCTTCTTTGTGTCCGATTATGATTACGTAAGGTACTTGCAATTTTTCAGCATGTTTCATTTGTTTTGACAGACTCTCTTGAACAAAGGCCGAAGCCAGTGGAATACCGGCTTTATAAAAACTTTCTAAAACGGAGAAGGCATGCAGTTTTGCCAAATCACTTATAAATGATATAAACAGCTTTGGTTGCTTTTTGTTTTTGGAGCCGGTCTTGTATTTAAAAGGTCTTGAATATTGAGTTTCAAAAATCATGCCGACCGAAGGGAAGTTTTTTCCGGAGATTCTTTTTATAATTGTGTCATATCTTCCACCGCGCGCTATTGTAAGCGAGCTTTCTTGATCTTGAGGAATTGTTATTTCAAACAGTGTATGATGCCAGATTTCGGTTGAGCCGACCAAAAGAGGGTTTAGCTCGTATGCTATGTCCATATATTCCATAAACTCCAGAATGTCTCTGAGATAGCTTCTGCTTTCATCGTTTAGATATTCAAGAGGGTTTGGAGCCCTCTCTGTTAGAGGGTGCTCTTTGTTGCGAAGTGCTTTTAGCGCTTTTACGGGATTTTTTGCTTTTACATACGTTTGTGCGTATTGAGGGAGGGAGTCAAAGTATTGCTTGAAATAAGCTTGCAAGTCTTCCAAGAACTTTATTTTGCTTTCGCGATCTCCCAAAGAGTTTATGTTTACCGAAAAATTATCAATATTGTTTTCGCGCAAAAAGGTTGCCATTGTGGCAATAAGTATCATCTCGGCGATTGAATTTTCAACCCCAAACACATGCAGTTCGGCCAAAGTTTTTTTGGACAGAGATGTTATATCAAACAGAAGGGTTGGTGAATTCTCAAGAGTATTGCGCGCGATGTGTTTCTTTAACGCTCGGATCAGATTTTGTTCATAAGGTACGACAAGCGGGAGAGTTTTTATTTTGTCAGTATGCAAAGAGAGACCCTCTTTGCTTTTGGGAAGCAGAATATTTTGAAAGCCGTAATGTTCCGCCGTATCTATAAACTGCTCTATCAATTTTTTTGTTTTAAACTCAACCATGATTAATTTGAAAACTCATATTTAGATGAGCCCGGGAACAACTCTATTTTTGAAAAAGGAAACAATCTTATAAAAGCTTTCCCTACTATTTTGTCTCTATCGAGAGGTCCCCACATTCTTGAGTCTGCGCTTGCGTCGCGATTGTCTCCCATTACAAAGTATTCGTTATCTCCAAGTACAACTGTCACTTCGGTAGCACCTGTATTTTCAGAGGAAGGAATGTATGGTTCGTTTAAGATGATGCCGTCAGGGTTTTCTTTATTGTATATTTTGACGTGTGAGTTTTTGATTTCCACTTTTTCACCCGGAAGACCTATTATCCTTTTTATAAAATATCTCTTTGGATTGCGCGGATAATGAAAAACAATCACGTCACCTCGTTTAGGCTCGGAAAGGCGATACGAGATTTTGTCTATCAAAATGTAATGCCAAGAGTCAAATGTCGGGTACATTGATTTACCGCTGACGATAAAAGGAGAGACAACATAAACTCTTAAAATTATAAGAACAAGAACAAAAAGGGTTGTTGATAGTATCGTCTTTTTTATTTCTTTTTTTGCCTCTTCGGTCTCAGGGTCGGTTGGGTTTGTTTCAATAAAATCTTCTTTGAAATCTTTATTTTCCGTTTTGTCAGTTTTAAACAAATCAAGGAGTTTCGTTAAAATACTTTGAAGTTTTAAGGACTTTAACATGCAAATATTTTAACCCTTCTTTGACCTTGACAGCAAATTGAAGATATGCGATGGTTTAGCTTATGTTAGTGGTAGGTCTTGGTAACCCGGAAGGTTATGAAGGAACCCGTCATAATGTTGGACGCGATGCTCTTTTGCATTGTTTGAAAGACAGATTTGCGGTAGACGAGCATGATTTTTTAAATGACAAGTATTTGCATGCAAAATACAGAGAGATTGAAAATCATATTTACGCCCTTCCTAATACATTTATGAACATGTCGGGGTTGGCAGCTGAAGCGCTTTTGTCTTACTTTGCGCTTCCTCCGCAGGCCCTGCTGGTTTTACATGATGATCTTGATTTGCCGTTTGGTTCTGTCAGAGTCTCTTTTGACGCTTCCGCAGGCGGGCACAACGGAGTCTCAAGCATAATAGATAAAATCGGAACCTCGGAGTTTATTCGTCTGCGCATAGGAATAGCTCCCGAGGAGTTCAGACCAAAAGGAAAAGAAGAAGTTTCCAAGTTTGTACTGTCGCACTTCAACAAAAAAGAGAAAGAAAATATGGAGAAAATCTTTTCTCTTGTGTGCGATGTATTGTTTGATACATTGCAGTTTGGGTTTGAATATTCGGCTAACAAATACAACGGCATATGAAAAAAACACAAAAAATAAAAGTGGCTTATCAAGGGGTTCCGGGAGCGTACTCCTATGAGGCCCTGCTTAAGTATTTTAAAAACAAGGCCGAGCCGGTAGGTTTTGCCACATTTCAAGAAGCGATAGAGGCGACAGAGAATAAAAAAACCGACTTTGCATTTTTGCCCATTGAAAACGCAACCGCCGGCAGGGTTGCGTTTATGCACCAGCTTCTTCCCAAAAGTAAGTTAAAAATAGTTGGGGAATATTTCTTTTTGGTTGAACATCAACTGCTGGCGCAAAAAGGAGCCAAGATGAAAGATATAAAAAGAGTTTACAGTCACCCGCAGGCCTTGGCTCAGAGTTCCGAGTTTATCAAAAAGCACAAACTGCAAGAGGTGCCGTTTGGAGACACCTCAGCGGCGGCCGCCTACATTTCAAAAGGGGCGGACTCGAAAGGGGCGGCGATAGCCTCGGCGACAGCCGGAGCACTTTATGGTTTGCAAACCGTAAGAGCAAACATTCATCACAGAAAAGACAACTACACAAGATTTATAATACTGACAAAAGAAAACAAAGAGATTCAAAAAAACGCTTGCAAGAAAAACTGCATCACAAGTGTTTTTTATCAAACCAGAAATATTCCCGCGGCACTTTTTAAATCCTTATCCGGTTTTGCGACTGAAGGAATAAACATAATAAAACTTGAAAGCTTTGTGCCAATGTTTAACTCAAAAGCCGAATTTTATCTTGAGTTTGAAGGCGAGCCGACACAGGAGGGAGTAAAACGTGCTCTCTCCGAGCTTGAGTTTTACTCTTCTTATTTCAAAGTTCTTGGTACTTACAAGAAAGACAAAATAAGGTGTAAATAACAAGATCGGATCTTGTAAATTTAAAAGCAAAAACCCGCGGTGGGTTGCACACACCGCGGGTTTTTGTCAATTGAGTTTTACTCAGCCTTTTCTCCCTTGTAAGAGAGAGTCATTTTATGAGTTTCAGGTTCAAACACTGTTATCTCAAACGGGTAAGAGCGACCAAGCATTAAAGTTTCGCGCAATTTCTCTGCTGAGCCGAAATCGGAAACATGAACCAAACCGGCAACTCCTTCTTCAATTGAAGCCAGAGCCCCGTGGCGGTTGTATTTGATAATGACCGCTTGAACTTGATCACCTTTTTTATATTTTTTGGCGGCTTCTTTCCAAGGGTCTTCCGTAAGGGCTTTAATTGAAAGAGAAATTTTTCCGTCTTTTACTTCAATTACTTTTACCTTGACTTTCTCCCCAACCTTGAAACGACTTTTCGGGTCTTCAACCAGTGCCCAGTCCATCTCAGAGATGTGTACCAACCCTTCCAAGTTTTCGGCAATTTTTACAAATACTCCAAAATCGGTTGCGCCGGTGACTTCACCTTCAAGCACATCCCCAACATTGTATTGCAAAACAATGTCTGATTTCTCAGGAGCGCCAACTCCTTTCTCAGAGAAGATAAGTTTTTGCTCTTTGGGGTCTGAAGCTATTATTACAACCGATAATTTTTTACCAACCAACTGTTTCAGTTCGTGATAAATTTGCTCTTTGTCTCCGCTTTCAACACGCGGGTAGTGCTCTGAAGAAAGCTGTGAAGCTGGCAAAAAACCGACAACTCCTTGCCACTCTATTATAAGTCCGCCTTTGTTTGCGTCTTTAACGGTAAGCTCAAGAGGTGTTTTATTTGCCATTGCCTCTTCAGCTTCTTTCCAGATAAGAGCTTGACGCGCTTCACGAAGTGACAGTTCAATGTAGCCGTCTTCATTTTCTTCTTCTATTACTTTTGCACTTATGGTATCTCCCGGGTTAACGTTTTTTAAAATGTCGCGAGCCGAGAGATATTCGCGTCCGTATATAATTCCGGTACCGAAAGGGGAAAGGTCAACAAAAACCTTGCCTCTTTCAGCACTTATAA
>WFWK01000038.1 GCA_015491135.1 Patescibacteria group bacterium
GAACAACATATCCACTGTTTTCAGGGTATATTACCACCTCTCCTGATTTCTCAGTGTACTCTTCATCAACACCAAGGTTAAGGTCAAAAGTTAGAGACTGCTCTGTTGAATACTTAACATTCCAACGAACAGTTACAGGGTCTCCTCTTTCCACTGTGATTTTGTCCAAACTCAATGAGCAGACAACATCTTTAGGTGGTGTACATTCTTCCTTGTGAAAAATTCTGTAGTAGTAGCTGTCACATTTGTGACCATATGATCCACCAGAGGAGTCTCGTCCGGCTCCTTGTCCAAAAAGATTCTTAAACATCTTTCCCATAAAACCTTGCCCGAGACCTTTACCAAGACTTTGTCCAAATTTTTGCGAAAACGGAGCCGGACTCCCGGGTGGCGGAGTGGTGGATGGAGGTGGTGTGGTGGTTGGAGGAGTTCTAGTATCACCACCACCTAAACTGCTTTTCTTAGGTTTACATGTAAAACCGTCTTGGTTGGCTTCTGTTTGCATACAAGTTACCGCGCCATAGAAAGTGCATTCGTCATAATTATTTTTTCCCTTAATTTTTTGAGTTTTAGCTTTAGAAAGAGATTTTGAAATCTCTTCAACTAACTTATGCTTCATTAAACTACATTCATATTCATAACCTTTTTTGGGTTTGTACTTCAAGCCTGTTACGTTTGTTTTTCCACTTTTTTTAACTTGCCCACTTTTTGTCAGTTTTGCCGGATTGTCTCTACAGCCGGCATCCTTCCAAATCTGCATTACAGGGTCGTCTGAGTTGACTTGGCAAAATTCAATAACCTGCTCCACAGCTAACCTAATAGGATCTTCAGCACCACTCCAAAAACAGCTTTTTCTTTTAAGCGGTTCATTCTTTTGTTGAATTGTATAGCTGGTGGAACACTTATCAAGACACTGTGGATCTGTACTTCCTTCTTTACATTTAACTTCTCGCTTTAAATCTTTCACTTTAAATGCTTCTTTTTTTATATTTTGTAATTGATCATTAATTGATGGTGTTTGCTGAGGTGTTGCAAAATTATAATAAGCTAAATCACTTATGGATGCATTTTTAAATGATGACTGAATCCCATAAAACACAAATAACAAAACAAACAAAACCGATATAAGTGTGAATTGCCTTATGTTTTTGTGTTTTTCCATAGTTTTTATTTATTTAAACCTAACATTTGCATAATCAAAAGAACAAGCCTTACAAACCAGTTTGGCTTTTCGGCCTCGGCTTGAGCATATCTGGCGGTATCAAGTCCAAACGGGTTAAGGTCACCGGAGATCGCCACAGCGCTTTTGTGGTAGTCTCTGAGCGCTTGTAGTTCTGCATCTGTAAGCTTCTCGCCTCTTCTTTGTTTTTCAAGCAGAGCTTGCGCCTTGCCGAGAAGCTCCAGATCTTGCCACTGGTTATCCCCTTCTCCCGAGCTTATAAAATCAAGCCCAAGAACATCAGAGACAGCTTTGTTTGAAGGTTTGGTTGCAGCTATCTCAGGTGGTTGAAATGATGAGCGAATTTTGTCCACCAGAAGTACATAACGGGTTTTGCTTGAGTCATTTTCAACCTCTCCAGTATCGGCAACCGCTGAGCCTGAGGTAATATCGGCTTGATCATTATCCGGAGTGGTTGTTGCTGTTGTTGTTGAGTCAGTATCCGGATTGTCTTCTGTGGGTATATCACAAGCATCTCCTATTCCGTCTGAGTCCGAATCTTCTTGTGACGGATTGAAAACATAGATACAGTTGTCAACATCATCTGCTACACCGTCCCCGTCCGAATCAAAATCAGGGGTGCTGGTTGATGAAGTGCTAGTTGGAAGACCTGGAAGATCAACATCGGGATCATCAGGGTCATCACTCGGATAATCGGGATATGGATAGTCAGGATAAGGCCAATCGGGACTACCATAACCATCACCTCCTCCTTGTCCTCCGTTTATTAATTTACTGAGAAAACCTCCTAACAGTGAACCCAAGCCCTGCCCAAGACCACTTCCCAAACCTTCACCTAACCCCCCTTTAAATGAGGAACCAAAAACATCTTTTCCTTGAAAAACGTCTTTTGCGCTGGGGCTTCCGGTATACCTGCAACAACCTTGGTAGCACATTCCAACTCCACCACCTCCCGGTGTTGTCCAAGCGCATGGACAAAAATCGCCTACTCCATCTTTGGGGCACCTTTTACCTTTAGGTTTACAAATATTATTATTTACTGACGCTCCTTTGGTTACCCCACTTGTTTCAACACATCCGCTCAATTGAAGCTTAGTTCCGCTTGGGACCCCCATTTTTTTAGCAACATCCGAAGGTAATGAAACAGTCACTCCGCCACCGCTTGAGAAGTTTTGTGTTGCGGCGGTCTGGCTTTTGTTTAAGAAAGAAAGTGTTTTTTCTTTCATTAAGTTAAAATTTGAAAAAATTGTCAGAACAAACAAAACCGCAACGGAGAAAGCCAAAAGTTTCGTCTCTTTTAACTTCATGTACTCATTTTATAATTTTAAAAAATACATACAAGTCGGTTATCAACAATTTGTTTGCAAAATAAATTTTTCCAAATAATTTTCTTTGTTGTTTTTGAAAGCTTTTACCTGCATTGTGGAAATTTTGAAAAGTTTCTCTTCAATTTCTTCTTTGGTCCATTTTGCAGAAAAACTTGTAAACTTTCTCAC
>WFWK01000039.1 GCA_015491135.1 Patescibacteria group bacterium
AACAAAGGCCCACTTTGGGTGTTTTTACCGTTGAGCCGAACGATGCCATAGAAAAGTATATATTAAAGAAAAAGCAAGCGGCACAAGAAGTTGGAATTGATACACAAATATACAAATACGACAAAACCATACAGACAGCCGATTTTTTAAAAAAGATGATTGAAAAGATAAGAGACCTTGATGCCCTTATAGTGCAACTTCCCTTGCCGGAGCATATAGATTCTCAGAGGGTTTTTAAAGCTATACCTGAGGTTGTAGATGTTGATGTACTAAACCCTTTTCATTTTGAAGCTTATAAGAGAGGGGAGACGGCTTTTGAACCACCCGTTGCGGGCGCTATAAGAGAGATAATAGAGAATTACAAAATATCACTCTCCGGCAGAAATGTTATAGTTGGCGCCGGGAAATTGGTTGGAAGGCCAACAGCGGCGCTGTTTGACAGGTTGGGTGTAAACTACACTGTTATAACCGAGCAGACAGATGCCACCATAGCCAAGCATCTTTTGAAAGAAGCGGATTTAATAGTCTCCGGTGTAGGTAAACCAAATCTTATTCTACCCGATGATATCAAATCCGGAGTTGTTTTAATTGATGCCGGAACAAGCGGAAGCAAGGGTGTGCTTTTGGGTGATATCTCAAGTGAGTGCCAAAGCAAAGCTTCCGTTTTTGCCAAAACCCCGGGAGGAGTGGGGCCGATAACCGTGGCATGTCTTTTAAGAAACACCGCAGAGGCGTTTTTAAGCAAACATGTCGGAGCATAAAATAAGAGCTGATCTTTTTTTGGTAAAAAACAAAATAGCTCCTTCACGAGAGAAGGCAAAATTTATGCTTGAAAATGGATTTGTGCTTATAGATGGCAGAGCAGTGAAACCTTCCTCGGCAATTTCTTTAGATGCTAAGATAGCGGTTTTAAATCAAGCACCCGTATCGCGGGCTTACTACAAACTAAAATATGCTCTTGATGTTTGGGGAGAGAAGTTTAACTTAAATCAGCGGATAGAAGCAAGCATTGTTTTAGATGTAGGAAGTAGCACAGGCGGTTTTGTGCAAGTCCTGCTTGAGATAGGAGCAGGCAGAGTTTATGCGGTTGATGTGGGTGAAGGTCAGCTACATTCCAACCTAGTTTCAAATCCGGCGGTTGTTGTTTATGAGAATACCGATATAAGGGATTTTAAAACCGAAGATGAGATAAGTTTTTTCTCGGCAGATGTGTCTTTTATAAGTCTTAAATTGGTACTACCGCATTTGGCGAGCATGTTAAAGAGTGAGGTGTATGGTGTGGTTTTGTTTAAACCTCAGTTTGAAGTTGGAAAAAGCAAGCTCGGAAAAAATGCGAAAGTATCAAAAGAGAACGCGCTTTGCGCTCTAGATAACTTTAAAAAAGAAGTTGAACGGACAGGTTTTAAGTTTATAGATAGTATTAAATCTCCCATTTTGGGTAAAAAATCACAAAATATGGAGTTTTTGGTGTTGCTTGAGCGAGTTTAATTAATTTCAATTCTCTACATTCAGTCCTTTACAAGAGGAACAAAAGAGAATCCATCGTATTTTTGCATATCCAACTTGCCGTTTTCTTTTTTAATTTTGACTATTGAATTTGAAATTGGGATAACCATAATTCCACCGTCTTTCAGTTGGTCTACTAGCTCTTGCGGAATTGAGTTTGTCTCGGCTGAAACAAGAATTCTGTCGAATTTTTCACCCGGTATACCAAGTTGTTTTTGCGCTTGCATAATTTTTGCCCACGGAAAGTCAAATTTATTTAGGTTTTCTTGTCCAAATTCTACAAGTTCAGGTATTCTCTCCAGACCGATTACACCTCCTTTTTCGCCAACCAAAAAACCTAACAGAGCCGTACTCCAGCCACTTCCCGAGCCTATATCAAGAACTTTTGCGCCTTCAAAAACATCAAGTAACTCCAGCATAAAAACAACTGTATAAGGTTGAGAAATTGTCTGACCAAAACCTATAGGCAAGGGGATGTTTTTATAGGCTTCCTCTTTTAAATCGTCAGGTACAAACAGTTTTCTGTCTACAACCTCAAGAGCAAGCTTGAGTTTTGGGTTCTGCAGAACACCCAAACTTTCTAACTCTCTTATCATTTCTTGTTTACTTGTTACCATTTAACTATTATAAATCTTGTTTTCATTTTTCAACAGTATCTGGAACACAGCACTTGACAAGTGTGATATTTAAGTTATTTTCAACTATAGTTTGTACCGTACAAAAGTGAAAGGAGAAAAGGATGCCCGATGAGGAAAATAGAGAGAGACTAATGGTAATTGCATGTTTTAAAGGATTCCCTGATGTGCTTGAGACAGCACGTTCCCCACACTTGACACTTGTTCCGGCCATGTTTATAGAGGAGGGCCGAATTGCAGATATGCTCCCTAGTATAAGAAGCATTATCTCTTCAATTCCTCAGTTTGAAGCTGTAATTACTAAATGGCATCTATTAGGTAAAAGAAATGATACTCATGCATGGGAAGTATATGGCATTTTTGGTGATGGATCCATCACTTCAATTGAAGGGTTACACCATAAACTTCTTAAAGAATTTGCTCATTTGGGAGTGGATATTCATGCAAAATTCAATAGAGACAAATTTATCCCTCACATAACAGATAGACAAGTGCGCTTTAAGGTTGGAGATATATTCCAAGTTAACAAGATTCTTGTTCTTAAGAAATTGCCCCTTGGTAATTATGAACTATTGTTTGAGAAAGTTTTTGATGAAGATTCAAAAGAAAAATGTTGCAACGGCCTCGTCGTGTAAGCGACGAGGCCGTTTTAATTTGCTATAAATTTCATAATTTCCTTTTCGGTTAATTCAAATTGCGTTTCAGCTTTTAAATCTTTCAACGTAAATTTGCCGGTTTGAATCTCTTTTTCTCCAACAAACAAAACAAAAGGTATTTTTTTCTTAAGAGCGCGTTTTATATGATTATCTGGCTTTTTGGCTATAAATTGATACTCAACCGAGATGTTGGCATCTCGCAGAGTTTGCGCTACTTTAAATCCTTCAAGCAGGTACTTTTCATTCAGAAGTCCTATTATAACTTGTGTTTTTGAATCAAAGTTTGGAATTAAATCTCTTGCTTTTAGGAATTCTTCTATTGTTACATCTCCCATTCCAAATCCTATTCCGGTTATTTTTTCGTTGCTAAACAGAGATGCCAAATCGTCATAGCGACCACCACCGAAAAGTGAACGAGTATTTTCAGGGTTTGTATCAAAAATTTCAAAAACAACTCCTGTGTAATAATTAAATCCTCGTACGGTTCCGGTATCTATCACCACATTTGTTATGCCAATTTCGGCAAGTTTGGTTTTTAGTTCATCGAGTCTGTCGGTAGATGATTTAGTGTCAAGTTTTGCAAGCAAAGCCTTTGTTTTTTCTTGTATAACTTTTGCCAGTTCAGTTTCAAATTCTTCTGACGGCATTTTTGCTCGTTTATCCAAAAGTTTCATTGTCTGCTGTCTTTGCTTTAAGCTCAATTCAAACTCATCAAAAATGTCTTGCAAAAACTTTCTGTCGTTTAGACGAATTTCAAAATCGGTATCTTTTGCACCAAAGGCTTTCATGATTGAGTAGGCGAGAGATATGACTTCAATTTCAGCTTCAAGTCCTTCAACCCCAAACAAATCGGCATTTAGTTGCCAAAACTCGCGAAGACGTCCCTTTTGCGGTCTTTCGTACCTGAAACAGTTAGGAATGGAGTACCAACGCACAGGAAAAGAAAGTTCACGTTTGGAGGCCGCTATCATGCGCGCAACTGTTGGGGTCATCTCCGGGCGCAGGGTTACGCTTCTTCCGCCACGATCTTGAAAAGTGTAAGTTTGCTCGTTTACAATCTCTTCGCTCTCAGATGCTTTTGTTGTGTAAAGTTCGGTTGGCTCAAGAACGCTTGCATCATATTTTTCATAACCGAAAAGTTCACAAGTTTTAGACATTGTATCTAAAATAAAATCGTGCACCCTTTTTTTCTCCGGTGGGAAATCGCGTACCCCTTTATAACAAGTTGTCGGTAATTTGTTCATAATCTTTTTTAATTTAATTAAACGTACAAGGTTTTATTGTTTAATGTTCCGTTTGCTTTGCTTGTCTCTGTGGCACTGTCAACCAATTTCATT
This sequence comes from Patescibacteria group bacterium, assembly GCA_015491135.1. Classification (GTDB taxonomy): domain Bacteria; phylum Patescibacteriota; class Minisyncoccia; order Phycocordibacterales; family UBA2100; genus S143-145. Next base: position 4,135 of record WFWK01000039.1, read on the forward strand.
ATTTTTTGCGCAACCTCTGACGGTTTTGGAATATTGTGCATTTGTGTCATGAATGTTTTGTATCCGGCAGTTTCAACTGAGATAGTACCAAAATTAAGCAATTCTTCCAATATTCCTTTTCTTCTGATTGAGACATTCTGCACCCTTTCAAGTCTTAAGGTGGAGCGAGTTCTGTGAAAGAGATTTATTTGCTCTATATGTATGATGCGCTTGTTTGTAACAATCCACAAATCAAGATAGTGATTTGTCCAGACAACAAACAAAGATACCCAAAACAGCAAAAGAATTATTGCAAAGATAAACACCACGGTAGGGGAAACTTCAGAACCTGCTGTAGCAAAAGAAAAAACAATCAATGCCAAGACAAACCCCAAAGCAACATAGAAAACATCTCTTACAAACTTAAACCAATGCTTTCTGGTCAAAAGAATGATGTGCTCATCTTTTTGCAAGTTTATTTTTTGTTTTGTCAGATAACTTTTAATCATGCTTTAATTGCTATATAAGCTGATAGTAGCAAGGCCAAAATAAGGATTGAACCGAAAAAGTAAATGATAAACGTTGCAATTGTTACCTTTGAATTCATAGCAAACATTTTCCAGTGATAAATGAGGATAAACGAAGCAGTAACCCAAGCTGCGATGGTTATTATGAGAACAAAGGTTAACACAGACATAATTAGTTGAATGTTTGTTGATCTTCTGCTTCTGCTGGGGTTTTCTCATCATTTGCACTTGCATCATTTTTTGTCGGCGAGATTTTAAATGCCAAATACAAAATGGCAATGTACACCAAAAGTCCGTAGAAGCATGTTGGAAGAATTAAGGCTCCATAGACCATTTTTTCTTTAAACATTGCATAAATCTCTATTGCGGAAAAATAAGATGCAAAAACGATACCTAAAGCGGCAACTGTTCTTAGTGCATGCACGCGCGCCGTATTCATTTTTTGTCCGCCCCAACTGCAGAACCGGTTTGACAAAGCTAAAGCAAGCAACAACGCGAAGAAGCCAAAGCCAAAGTAGCAGGTGGGATAGCCCAAAAAGTACGAACAACCACTGTCAATTGCGCAAGTCTGCGAAAATAATTTAACGGCTGAGAGGTATCCGGAGAACAAAACACCGGCCACGGAAAGATAGATAATATAATTTTTAATTTGTTTTGTATTCATAAAGTTTTTTAATCTTGTAAATTCTTTTTGATTTTACAGGTTTTTACTCTTGCGCGCAACAGAGTGGTTTGAAAACTACTGCTTTCTACAAGACCACAGTCCTTTTTTGTGTAGCTTAGCTTGAAGTTGTGCTGATTCAAGAAGGTCCTTGAATGTGTTGTCCGGAGGGTAGTTTTTTGCTTTTGCAAAACCTTCCTCAACCATTTTTTGGTTTACAAATATGTCGGTGTAGACATATCTAAGCAGTCTGCCGTATTTATCTGTCTCGGACTTATCTTTTTTAAGGGTTACTTGTTTGTTATTTATAAACCGCTTTAGAGCTTCTTTTGCTTCTTGGTAGTAGCATTCTCCTTTCTCAGGGGCATCTATACCTATGAGTCTTATTTTGTCTCCCGATGCGGTTTTGAAAGTATCACCATCTATTACATAGAGAACCTCAGCTTCTGATGACGGCAGAGTTGCAGAGACTGCCTCGTGCTTTAGAGATGTTGCTGTAGAATGAAGCAAAAATGATAGAAAAATTAAAAATGCAAGCAAAAACAGCTTTAATGTAAATTTTTTCATAAAACGAAATTATTGAATAACAAACACACAAAGCATATCATAATATTAATACCAAATAAGTAAGCATTTGCACATATTGTGTATTTAATGCATTATTTATTTAGGCTTTTCATTTCCAACAGAGGGAGGAGAAGCGATGTGCAAGCCATGGCATGACGCACATCATTTTGAGCAATTTTTATCTGCTGTTGTGGAGCAGGTAAGACGCGTAGCTAAAATGGGCCAGTTGCCAGATGGAATACGATATACACTTGAAGACATTGGAGGTCCGTTTAGGATAGAGAAAGTATCAATTTATGATGGATCCTATGAGATAGAGGCGTGGCCGGATGGGCATAGAGCTCGCATTTATCATGCTCCATCAAGGGGGTATATTTCTTTTGGTAGCGCAGCTCCGCTTCCGGAAGAAAAAGAAGAATTGGCAAGAGCCTTCTTGCCATTTTTAAAAACTCTGGAGATGCTTTAAACAGTACACAAAAAGGTCGCCTTTGCAGGCGACCTTTTAAAAATTAACAAATTTTTAAGGGTTTTTGTTGACTTTGGTTTTTAGTTGTGTACAATACAATACATGCAAATGCGCACCCATCATCATAATCGTGCAAGTAACCTCTTTTAGGAAGAGGTTGTGTTGGTGCGCAATCTTTAATCTCTCACTAACCCAGCCCCTTCCCGAAAGGGGTTTTATCTTTGGGGAAGGAGAGTTGTTCTTTCACATTACACAAAAGGAGGCGAGACATGTTGCCGTATGTTGTATCTGCTGATGTTGCACCATTGGTGCAAGCGTGGTGCAAAGTCAAAGGGTGGAAAGCGCCCGACAAATCGTTTTTTGAAGTGCTTTCCAGTGAATTATGCAACTTATTGCGTAAACCTTTTGGAAGCGATTTGCGTTATCTCTCACACGAAGAGATGAGAGAATACACTTCCAAACAGTTTACAGCTTCTGTTGCTCCGGTAGTTAGCATGGACTTTGTCTATGCAAATACGCCAATTGCGCTTCATATGACTCGCGCGGTAGTAAAGCAAGGAAGCGATTTTGTAAGTGCGGGTTTTGTACCCAGAGCAAAAGCCACATCACTTGCAAAACAGGCTGAAACCATAGCGCGTCTGCTTGGGACGAAAAGAGAAGTGGTGCTATATGATGACGTAATTTTTGAGGGAAACACAATTACGCAAGCCATTGAGTTGCTTGCAAAACACGGTGTACGTGTGATCGAGGTTCGTGCTGCTATTACTGTTGGTGAAGGAAAGCGACACCTCAATTCTGTGCCTGTGTTCTCTTCTGTACACTTTGATGAAGTGATAGATGAGGTGTGTGAGCGTGATTTTTTTCCGGGAGTGACACAGTCGGGGCGTACTCTTGCGTCAAATACCTATATAGGTATACCGTATATTGCACCTTTTGGTGATGCAGAAAGGTGGGCATCCATACCACAAGAATACGTATCGATTGTGAGTGATGGTTGTCGTGAACTTGCATGTGCGCTTTATGAAGAAATCGCGCGACGTAATAATGTGCAAGTAACTATTGCCGATTTACCGCGTGGTATCTATGGTATCAACCACATCTCTCAAGAGCAAGAGACTGATGTTGCCAAGGCACTGCGCGATATTAAACATGTCTCTATATAAACATACCCCCGAAACGATAGTGTTTCGGGGGTTTATTTATCGGAGTGGTACATGTTTTGCGAGCACAAAAGCTTCTTGTTCAGCTTTCTCACATTGATAAACGAACATAAGTAACCCATCAAATGGTGCAAGCACCGGTGCATTGCCATCGGTTCCTAATAAGGTCCCTTTGGTAACAGAAGTAAACTCTGCGAAAGATTGCACCGGCATAAAATTGTGCCTAGTTTTGTAAATATAGGTTGCTTTGAGGTGTTGTTGGGTTCTGGGTGTTATTTGCTCGTCTATCATGTGAAGTGCCGCTAATATTCCATATATCCCTTGTATGGCCCGCTGAAGAGTAGACGGTTCATCATGGGTACCACATTCAAGGCATATACCAATGCCACCACATAAGTTGACATATGCATCAGTTGCCAACGGATGTAGTTTATCAAACCCACTTACTACTATAGAGGCCGGCAGATAAGATGCCAAATCGTAGCCATTCGGCTCGCAAATGACAAATGAAGGTGCATTCGGTTCGTGAACAGAATGAAGATCTAGTAAAACATCACACGATGCAAGGAGTGGCTTCAATACTTTTGCTCGCGTATATTCATAACTGGCTCTCTCTTTGGGGGTGAGAGTGGAATCACCTCTAAAGAGGCGGTTCAAGTTGCAATCAATAAAACGTTTTCTCAAAAGGAGTGCTTGAGGATTACCTATCTCAAACGCCACCTCTCCTTGTAAAAGAAGAGAGGGGAGAATGGTACCCATATAGCCAATGGCTTCCACACCACAGGGCTCATCTCCATGCACTCCTCCAAGAATCACCACTTTTGGCCCCTGTTGTTTCGCACGGAACGTAAGCATATCTTCCTCCTTGTTTCGCTACTTACAATTTATCCATATCCTGGCGTATTATACATAAGGTATCATGACTCACAAGTAATAATATATATACGCGTTGATATTGCGCTTTCCTTTTCGTTTGTTATAATGATTTGCTTAAACACATAAGTATTGCTCATGTATCAATATCAAATCGGAGTTATGGGATCAGCTGCTGACACTTCTTATAGCAAAGAGGTGGAAGAGCGCGCTTTTGAGGTGGGTAAATTGCTTGCCAAACGTGGGCACATTACTGTTTATGGAGCAGAGAAGGACACTGATTCTTTATCAACTGCTGCTGCACGTGGTGCCAAAAGTGAAGGCGGACTCACTGTTGGAGTAACCTATGGCAAAGGTATGGATATTTTTGATCGCGATATTACCGATGTGGTGGTGGTCTCCGGTATGGAGCGAGGTGGCGGACGAGAGTTTGTGTTAGTGAATTCTACACATGCAATAATTATAATTTCAGGTGGTTCGGGAACACTCACAGAAACGGCTATCGCTTATCAAATGAACATACCGGTTGTGGCACTTGTCGGCACCGGTGGATGGGCCGACAAGCTTGCGGATACATATCTTGACAGTCGCGAGCGTCTGAAGGTGGTACCGGCGACAACCCCTGAAGAGGCGGTGGAATCAATTGAACAACTACTTACCCAATACTTTAATAATTAAATAAAAAAGCGCCGACCTGAAAGTCGGCGCAGAGGTTTAAAAGAGGTTGGTCAGATACGTTACCACTTCTTCCATTTTACTGAAAGAAAGTTGCTCCTGTGTTTTAAGTGAGCGTATTACCCATGAATTATTATGATGGATAATAACCCACTCAAAACCGTTACGATCTGCCCAACGCAGTTGTGTGCTAAGAGGATTTGGCTGAAGATACTGCTCAATTATTACATCATTTTTACGCAGTAAATCAGCTATGTTAGCAAGGACTGCGAAAGTGTCTGCATTATGTTGATCACTTAGCAGTGCTACTTTACCTGTTTGACTGTTACTACTATACAGTTCTGCTTCAACGGCGCGCAAAAGAAGGCGGGTAAGTCCAATTGATGCGCCGACACCCTTAATGTCGCGTGGACCTCCGAGGTCGGCGATAAGTGAATCATAACGACCGCCACCGGCAACACTTCCCAATTGAGGATACGCATCAAAGGTAACTTCAAAGACCATACCGGTGTAGTAATCAAGACCGCGAGCAAGAGAAGGATCGATAATCACCGATGCCTGTGCGGGCATGAGAGGTTGTATCAGAGATACCAGTTTTTGTACTTGTAACGCACTGGTCTCATCTGCAATGTTACTTTGCACTCCTTCACTGAGAAAGCGTTGCCATGTAACATCGGCGACACCAAGTTTTCCAAGTTCTTCGCTGACCCACTTTGTGCCGCGCTTATGAATGCGATCAATAACACGGCATGCATATGACAATTGAGTCTCAGCGATTCCCATCGCGCGAAGTGCAGAGGAGAGAAATTGGCGATCGTTCACCCTAAATGTAAACGAGCCAATATTGAGTGTTGCAAGAGCTTTGGCAATCACTAGCATGATTTCGGCATCATGCCACAGATTCGCATCCCCTCGCTCAAGTGTATCAATATCAGCTTGCGTAAACTGCCGATAGCGCCCACCTTTGGGTCGTTCACCACGAAACACCGGTCCGATAGCGGAACGACGAAACGGAAAGCGAAGCTCACGATAGTGTGCCACCACATGCCGTACTAACGGAACGGTATGGTCGAATCGTAGCCCGAGACGTGCACGTTGCTTTTCATCCTGAAGCTGAACCAAGCCAAAAAGCTGCGTAGTGATCTCTCCATCGCTTTTTGCAGTGAGCACCTCCAATCGCTCCACAAGTGGAGTAATAAAAGGCGTAAATCCATGGGAATTAAACACTTTGAGAATGCGTTGCATCGCATCAATAAAATGCGAAGCAACATCGTGTGTCAGTTCAGGAAACCCGCTTGGTGGATTAAGGTTTAGCTTTTTGTTCATTGTTCCCTCCATCAGTCGTACAGATCATCAAAGAAGAGTTCTTCTTTGAGGAATCGCGCTGCCTCTTCACCGTTTGTGATAAGGTGCGACGGGAGACATTTGTGCATTGTCTCCGGTTTTCCGGGAAAATGAGGAATAACATCAGCGGTACCACCGGTGCCCGAGATAGGGACAATGTATTTGGTAGGCGCTTTTTTATCCTCATTACGTTTGAGCAAGTGTGCTACTTCAACGAGGGTACCGGATCGCCCCCCAATTACAATGACTGCATCAAGCATTTTTATATAAACACTCGCTTCATCACCCCAACGACTCTCGCCGATAATCGGTGGAACCACTACCAGCAAGTCAAGCACAGACTCATCAAGGGTATAGCCTTTCTCGTGGGCACGTAAGGGAGCAACACCAATGGTTTTAAAACCAAGTTCTTTAGCTGTTTGTGCAGCTATACGAGGTACCCCCCATTTTGTACCACCGGTGAGAATGGCAATATGAGAGCGAGGTAGTGGATTTAAGACGTCACTTACTATTTGTTGAATCAACACGTCGTTTGCTTGAGACGCAAGTGTTTTGCAGTCTTCTGTTCCGTTATCTTGGATGTAACGAAGTACAGGGTGACTATCATCAGCCCCACCTGAAAATGCCAGTACAAACAGGATCCCGTGCTCATGCTTGAAGTGTTCGAATTGAGCATGGTAATCTTCTTGCAACGCGATATGCATGGTTTTACCTCCTTTGCAAAGATCTGTTGTTACCGAGTCAATTATACCTGTGTTTTGATATTGACGAAAAATAAAACAGATTGTTTTATTCTAAAATCTAAGTGAACAATTAGTCTGATTGAAAAGTTTGGAGATAGTATACAGGATTGATTATCAATTAATAAAGGCAGGGTGATACCCTACCTTGATACAAAAGAGCGTGGGGCGAGTAGGGGGAATCGAACCCCCGTCATCCGGACCACAACCGGAGGCTCTGCCATTGAGCTATACTCGCCACAGCCAACAAGGAGTATAATTAAAGTTACAGAAATATCAAGTTGAAATACAACAATTTTATAATTTGGTCAATAGAAATTGTTATTTTTATATGATATTTTTCTAAAAGTGATGTTCTCTTAAACAAGGAGGTGTATTATGTACAAACATACACATACCACACATCATCCGATATCTGTTTGCGTACATGGAATAACATTACCGATGGGAAAAATCGGTAATGGCCCTTACAATTTGGTTTTGTGGAAATCAACCATACCGTGGGGGCATTACAAAGACGTGTTTGCGCAAGCGCGCTCGCAAGGACTTGTATTGCTTTCTGTGGATGAAGTGGTTCCCGCCGTGTTTGAATTGTTTCAGGAAAAGCAATGGGGTAGCAATGCTGTTTGTGCCACTCACCCCATTAGGATAAGGGGTAAAAAGCACCTGCTTTCGGTGCATGTGAACAGGTTAGGTCAGGTGCTTATTACACCACGACCAGTGCATGTTGCCAAAAAAGAGATAGAAACAGTCGAGGAGGCATATTGGTATGGTAGTAATTTTTGGCTGTTTAAAAAGAACTGATTAAAACCGCCCAATTTGTCACAGAGGACAGATTGGGTGGTTTTTTAGTGATATTTTATATCATATTTAAATGACCAACATATTTGCCGAAGCTACAAAAGGAGCGCCTCCGTATTATTTGGTTAAGAAGGCATATGCTTATATAGATAAAATTGACGATAATGCGCGTGTTTTGGATTTGGGGGCCGGATCCCTCAGGAACAGTTTATTTTTTGCCAAAAAAGGATTTTCAATTTTGGCGATAGACAAAGACAAGAATATACACAATTATCGTAAAGAAGTCGGCGATAGCGCGGACCGCATTGAAACCGTGCAAGAGGATATATGTAAATTTTTGCAAAATAATCATGAACAATTCTCAGTTATTTTGGCAACTCATGTAATTCCGTTTTTGTCCGAAAACTGTCGCGAAACATTTTTTAAAACCTTGTCTTCTCTTTTGGTTGACGGGGGTGTGTTGGTTCTTACATTTTGGGGACCTCGGGATGATTTCTCTCGCAAAGGTGTGGCAGTAGAAGAAATGGAAAAGTTGCTTGAGAAATTGCAATCATTTAAGATTCTTTTTGCAAAAGAAAGAGAATATGATGGTCCGACTGTTGACGGGTGGGAAAAGCACTGGCATGTAATAGATATTGTAGCTAGCAATAGAAAAGATGACTAACCGTATTTACTATTGACAAATTAACTATTTTATAGTATACTTTAAATATGAAAAAGGTAATTACATATTTGGCGATAGTTTTATTTGTGATTCCGTTTATAAACGCTGAAGCTGCGGTTTATGCAGGTTTTGGTTACAGAGACAATAACTTTGGCGCAAACGTTTACATCTCCGACAGAGGTTTGTCAGGGAATGTGACATATGCAAACTATCCGAGTTATTACCCGTCTTACAGTTACAATCGCAGTTATTCTTACCCAAGTTATTACCCGGTTTACTATCCGGTTTACTACACACCTTGTATAGACTACGGTGGCCCAGGCAGGTACTACGAATCTCCCGAGAATCACCCAAGCTGTTCTGACAGAGTTGAAGATTACGCAAATAGAGCGGGAAGGCCTAACCAATTTTTAACCGAGCTTTCAAAAGCAACCGGAGCGTATTGGTACGGATACTAAATAACTAAGAAAGCAAAACAAAAGCGCGCCTGAGGCGCGCTTTTGTTTAAAATCGGAGCTATTCATTTTCTTTCAAAAGTTTTTCAATAGCTTCTTGTGTGTTTAAAGTTTCTTTATTATCTTGTCTGTCTTGCAAAGTTAGTTTATTTTCTTTTGCTTCTTTTTCCCCAACTACCGCAATGTAAGGAATTTTTTGAAGTCTTGCGCTTCTTATTCTTTTGCCGAGAGTCTCATCTGCCAGGTCAGCTTTTGCGCGCAAGCCCGCTTTCTTCATATTTTGCTCCACCTCTTTTGCATAGTCGTTTTGCTCTTTTGATACCGGCAAAATTCGCACTTGCTCGGGAGAGAGCCAAAACGGAAAAGCGCCGGCAAAGTGCTCTATCATTACAGATAAAAACCTCTCAAGTGATCCGGCAATTGCTCTGTGTATCATCACAGGAGTCTTTTTTTGTCCGTCTTTGTCAATGTATGAAAGAGAAAATCTCTCCGGCATTACAAAATCAAGTTGAGCGGTTGCAAGTTGCCACTGTCTGCCAAGAGCGTCTTTGAACATAAAATCAATTTTCGGACCGTAAAACGCCGCTTCTCCCGGAACAATTTCATGTTCAAGTTTTTCTTCTTCCACTATCTCTTTTAATATTGCTTCAGCTTTTTGCCAGGTTTTTTCGTCTCCCAAATATTTCTCCGGTGTTTGGGGGTCGCGCACGGAGATTGAGACCTTGTACTGTCCTTTTTCAAACATTCCCAAGGAGCCGTAAAAGTCTTTTATAACCGAAATAATATTTTTAAGTTCTTGTTTTATCTGCTCTTGAGTGCAGAATATATGCCCATCGTCTTGTGTAATTGCTCGTACGCGTGAGAGCCCCAAAAGTTCTCCGGCCTGCTCGTCTCGGTATACCATAGTTGTCTCAACAAAACGCAAGGGGAGTTCTTTGTACGAGCGAGGGCGTGACGCATATATTTGCGTGTGATGAGGGCAGTTCATTGGCTTCATAACAAATTCGGTGTCTCCTTTTCCTTTGACGTGGAAGAGCTCGTCTTTAAATTTTGCCCAGTGGCCGGAAGTCTCATACAACTCTTTTTTGGTTATATGAGGAATCGCAACCTCTTCATAGTCAAAAGCGGACTGGAGTCTTTTGATTTTGTTTACAATCAAATTCCTCATCAGTGTACCTTTTGGTGTCCAAAGAGGGAGTCCGGATCCAACAAGGTCGGAGAAAGTAAACAAATCAAGTTCTTTGCCCAGTTTTCTGTGATCACGTTTTTTGGCTTCTTCTATTTTTTGCTGGTATGCTTCAAGTTCTTTTTCGTTTTCAAAAGCCACTCCGTATATTCTTGTAAGCATCGGGTTTTTCTCATCTCCGCGCCAGTATGCTCCGGCGGTTTTTGTAAGCTTAAACACGCCAAGTTCTGATGTGTTATTTAGATGTGGTCCTTCGCATAGTTGCGCTGAGATGGCATTTTCAAGAGAGTCTCCAATGAAAGCTACTGTAATCGGTTCTTTGTTTTTGACTATTTCATCTATAAGCTCCTGCTTGTATGGGTCTCCTTTATGGAGTTCTCTTGCCGTTTTTTCATCCACCTCTTGCATTTTTATTGGGAAATTCTTATTTACTATCCAGCGCATTTTTTTCTCAATTTTTTTCAGGTCTTTCTCGGAAAAAGATTCCGGCAATTCAAAATCTTGATAAAACCCTTCTTCCGTCCAAGGTCCTACTCCGAGTTTTACCTTATCTTTTCCGAAAAGCATTTGTACCGCCGCTGTCATGATATGACTTGCGCTGTGCCTTCTTTTTATTTCTTTTTCAGATATTTGCATATGTCTATTTTAAACCGATAAACTTAAATAAAAAGTCGTCCCGACAAAAACGCCAAAACGTTTCTGTCGGGACGACTCACTAAAGCCGCGGTTCCACCCGACTTCCCGCCGTAGGCGGGCACTCATTGAATGCGAGTTAGAAAAGGGGTTACCCCGCTTTTGTCCGACTTTCCGGACCGACGGTTGGTAGCCGTCGCAATCCTCGCTTGCTTTTATAGTAACTCTTATTTTGCTAGAAGACAACCCCCATGCGAGCGTTGACACTGTAGTTTGTTGTTTGACAAATTGTCTGACATATTTTACAATAAAGCTCATGGCAAATACACATACTAAAAAATTCCAAAAAATAACAATGCGCGAACTTTTGCGTAACAGTAAAGGTTTTAGAAAAGCTCTGGAGGCGGGCGTGGGATTTGAGCTTTACTTGCGCAACAAAAAAATCGCAAAAATAAGTCCAAGTGTAAGTAAAAAAACGAGAGATAAAAAATACACAAGAGAGGAT
>WFWK01000040.1 GCA_015491135.1 Patescibacteria group bacterium
AAACAAAACAGCAACAAGAATAACGTTCCTTAAAAAAATCTTTGATGAGTTTTGAAGAATTTTTAGAAACAAAGATGAGGGGTGGCGCAAACCAAATCGTTTTTTGTTTTAAAATTATCTGAAAATTAATCTTGTCACCATTTTTTACATTATGATATTACTCTATTATTGAATTTCTGAACAGAAAGGATAATTTGCCCAGGCGGTCATGTATGGAGATGTTGACATTTTACACCACCATAAATTGTTGTAGGGTTTCTCTAATCTCATAAGTAGCATGTATTGTCTTTGTGAATTTCCAACGCAATATTTGTAATTATTATTTCCAGTAAAAAATGGATCATTTGGAAGTTTGGGCAAATAAGTTGGGACTAAGCTATTGCTAATACTTGAAAGGTAATAGGGACTTGAGCAAGTTCCAGGATACATGCCCCTGTTATCCGAAGCATACATCTCAAGAGCTTGCATAACTGCGTTCATATCCTGCAATCTTTTTGCATGTCTGCTTTTTTCACGAGCATTGGAAAGAGAAGACATAATAGCTGATGCCAAAAGACCTATTATGGCTATCACAACCAAAAGTTCAATCAGTGTAAAACCTGTTTTATTATTTAAACGATACATAATAAATACTCTTAAAGTCTAAATTATCTTCTTTAGTTTATACTCATCTGGCGCACTTTTCAATAACTCTTCAATTTCTACAGTGGACAACAGACCTGATTGCGCTCCAACGTATTGGACAATAGACATTGAGTTTATAGGTCCATAAACTATTGCTTCTTTGAGATTGGAGTCTTTTGCAAGAAAAGAGATGGTGGTTGCAGAGAAAGCGTCTCCGGCTCCAGTTCTGTCAACTGGAGGTTTTAAGTCTGGATAAGCCGGAAGATGGTACATGCTGTTTTCAAAAACAAAGTATACTCCGTTTGGACCGTCTGTTACAATTGGGTTTTTGGTTTTTTTCGCCATCTTCTGTAAAAGTTTAACCGGGTTTTGCTCTTGGGTATTTAAAATTAACATTGCCTCTTGAGTGTTGCAAATAAATATGTCGGATCGCGCAAACAGCTTAGATAATTTGCCTTGCGCCAGAAGAGAAATTTGAAAAGTGCCGGGTTGGAAAGCGAGTTTTATGTCCTCATTTTCTTGAAGAAAAGAGGAGAGTTGTTCATGAAAATATTCAGTGTGCTCCCCGATACTTGTAAGGTATATCCACTTGGGCTTTAGAGTTTTTATGTCCGATATATCATACGGCCATTTTTCATGTTTGATTAAAATTGTTCTTTCAGCACCGAAACGCAACACGAAATGAAAGTGAGTTTGAAGTTCGTCGTGCATTTTGACAAAATCAGTGTTGACACCGTTCTCTTTCCAGCGTGTTATTGCTTTTTGCCCAAAATCGTCTCCGCCGACAAAGGTGTACAAAACAGATCTTACTCCAAGTCTTGAGGCGCAAACCGCAGCGTTTGCCGCATTTCCGACCCCATCTATTATTTGCAAATCCTTATATGGTATTTTGTCTCCAAAACTCATGCACAGTTTTTGGATTCCTCCGCTGTGCCAAATAAAAGCTTTGCTCAGATCGATGAAAGCATCTGTTGTAACATCTCCAATCGAAAGAATTTCAATATTCATAGCTATCATTGTATCATTTATTCACAATTTGCAAAAAAGATGATAAGATTTAGAGGTGGTACAGGTTTTAATTGCAAGACACATACCTGAAGCTGGCATTGAAAAACTGCAAAACGCAGGACTTGAATTAGTCTATATAGGAGATAGGCAACTTTCAAAAAAAGAGTTGATAGAAAAACTGAAAGAGTATAATCCGGATGCTTTGGTATGCCTACTTACCGATACGATAGATAAAGAAGTTCTAAGTAGTGCTCCAAATTTAAAAATTTGTTCAACTTATTCTGTCGGTTTTGGTCATATTGATTTGGAGGCGACCAAGGAACTAGGAATTGTTGTAACACATACCCCTGGGGTGCTGACTGAGACGGTAGCTGAGCACACTGCCGGGCTCATTTGCGCGGCGACCCAAAGAATTGTTGAAGCGGATAAATTTACAAGAGCAGGAAAATACAAAGGTTGGGAGCCGGAACTTCTTTTAGGGCTTGATTTGAAAGGGAAGACACTAGGTGTTTTGGGAGCGGGGCGAATAGGAACGAGGGTTGCCGAGATTATGCATCATGGTTTTGGTATGAGGATAATTTATCATGATGTTGCTGAGAATAATTATTTGCATGATACCGTTGATGCCGATTTTTACCCGGAACTTGAGAAAATGTTACCCAATGTTGATGTTTTAACTGTGCATGTTCCGCTTATGCCTTCCACAAAACATTTATTGGATAAAAACAAACTGTTAATGCTTAAAAAAGGAGCGGTTTTTGTAAATACTTCAAGAGGTAAGGTAGTTGTGGAAAGTGATCTGGTTGATGTGCTTGAAAGCGGGCATCTTTTTGCGGTTGCGCTTGATGTTTATGAATTTGAACCCGAAATCACAAAAAAACTTTTTGAACTTCCAAATACTGTTTTAACTCCTCATATAGCTAGCGCCTCAAAAGAGACGAGAGATAAAATGGCCGAGATGGTTGCTGATAACATAATCGCTTTTTTCAACGGTGAATCTCCCAAAAACCAAGTAAAACTCTAATGAAAATCATGTCGCATATTAAATATTGAATTTGCAAAATCCCTGGAGTTTTGAGTTGTTTTTGATATAATTTTAGCATATCAAGTAAAGTAAGATCATGATAAACATTATTTTAATAATTCTTGCTATTTTGTTTGTAGCCGTAATTTTGCTTTACAACCGTCTTGTTACATATAAAAACAGAGTAAAAGAAGCTTCAGCTGATATTGATGTTCAACTTAAAAGACGAGCAAATCTTATTCCAAATTTGGTTGAAGCTGTTAAAGGTTACATGGGACACGAAAGGGAAACTTTGGAAAATGTAACAAAACTTAGAACTAAAATCCTTGAAGGACAAAATAGCAAAGAGAAACTGCAAGCAGACAACATGCTCACAGATGCTTTAAAAAGTGTTTTTGCTGTTGCTGAACAATACCCTGATTTAAAAGCAAACCAAAATTTTTTGGAGCTCCAAAGGGAACTTACAGATGCTGAAGATAAGATTCAGGCGGCGCGCAGGTTCTACAACAGCAATGTGCGCGATTACAATACGGCGCTTGAAATGTTTCCAACAAACCTCATAGCCTCTTTGTTTAAATTTAAACCGGCAGAGTTTTATGAAATTGAAGATGAAAAAGACAGAGAGGTTGTAAATGTATCTTTTAAAAGTGATAATGCTGAAAAATAAATATATGAAACAACGCTATGGAAAACTTGTAAGAGATTTAATACCAAAGAAACTTCGCCTTGACGGATTTGTGGTAAACGACAGGATAATGGACGATGACGAGTACAAAAGAGAATTGCTTTATCTTTTAAT
>WFWK01000041.1 GCA_015491135.1 Patescibacteria group bacterium
GGTTTGCTGTTTCCCTTAACCGCTTTTAAAACTAAATCCACACTATCTAATAAAGATGAAGAAATCATTGAAACCTCATCAATAATTAAAACTTTTGTTTTGTTAATTTTTTTGTACAAATACTCCTTCTCAAGAATAGCTTCCAGATCCCAAGCGGTAAGTGTTTCTTTTGTTTTGAGTCCGCAAAACGAATGGATGGTCTGACCACCCAAAAAAACGGAGGCCGCTCCGGTTGATGCCGTCTTGGCTGTCGGAATTTTTTTTGATTTTAGATAGTCTATATATCTATTTAAAACATAAGTTTTCCCACTCCCGGGCGCTCCGGTTAAAAAAACGTTTCTTCCGGTTTTTAAAATATTAAGTGCCGTTTTTTGATCCATCACTGCATTATATCACGAGGAATATTTACATTAACCGGCGGTTCGCTGTTTTCCTCTATACCCAAGACATCGGAGATTTTGGAGATAATCTCTTGTAAAGGAGTGCTTGATTTTGCAAAAAATCCTTGCACACCAAGTTGGCTGGCCTGCTGTACAAGCGGGTTGTCTTTTTCTAGATTGGTCAAAACCAAAACAGGAATGTTTTTTATTCTTTCATTCTCGTTTGAGCGTATAAACTCCAACAGATCAACTCCGGTACCCAAAGACATGGCCAGATCAGTCAGCACAATATCAAATTCTTCTCTCATAAGAGCCACCATTGCTTCCTTGCCTGAGTCAACGTGAACAATGTTTGCGCCTGCATTTTGCAAGTGCAAAAGTATCACATCCGCAACAAAAACATCATCTTCAACAAACAAAATTTTCTTACCCAATAAAATCAATTTATCATTCATGAGCTTTTGTTAGTGTTAAAAATATTAACGTCAATTTTCTGATAAGGAATCTCAATATTTGCCTTCCTGAATTCTTCCAAAATTCTTTTATTTATCTTGGATCTCACACCTCTTTTGGAAGGATCTGCAATCCAAACTCTCAACTCTAAATCCAAAGACGAGGCTCCGAAATTTAAAAACATGACTTTCGGCTCCGGATCATCACAAACTTCTTCAAACTCAGACGCTATTTTTAACAAGATTTCCTCTGCTTGGTTTATATCAGTATCATAAGATACACCAATAGGAATTTTCAATCTTATTTTTTTATCCGTTTTTGTGCCGGTTTCATTTGCTATTTTACTATTTCCCATAGCTGAGTTTGGTATTGTTATCTCTATTCCGTCAAATGTCTTTATTCTGGTTGAACGAAGACCAACTTCAATCACTTTACCTTTCTCACCCGAATCTAACACTATAATATCCCCAACTTTATACGGAGCGTCAGCCAAAATAAAAATTCCGGAAATCAAATTTGCCAGAGTGTCTTTCGCGGCAAAACCAACAGCAATACCAACTATTCCGGCTGAAGCTAACCAAGCGGTAAGAGAAATTCCCCAAACAAAAAACAAAAAGTAAACTGCCAAAGCCCAAATCAGAACCAAAAAAATATTTCTAAACAAAGGAAGTGTCGCCTTGTTTACAAAGCCTTTGTTTTTCTCGGCAACAAAAGAAAGTATCACAGATGAGGCTTTAGTAAGCGGACGCACCCAAAGTAAAATCAAAACTGAAACCGAAACCGAAGAGAAAAATCCTCCGGCGGGCAAATTAAAAACATTTGCTTTTAAAATAAAAATCAATCCGCCAAAAATCAAAGTCCAAAACACAGGCGGTCTTACTATTTCAAACAGTTTGTCATCCAAGTCGGTTTTTGTCTTTTTTGTAATTAAAGAGAGAATATAGAAAATAATCGGAGTTAAAACAGACGCTACTGCAAACAATCCCAAAAAAATAAACAAGCCTAAAAAAATACTACTGTTTAACAACGTCTCAGCATTCATACAAAATAGTTTAACAAATAATGGAGCAAGATGGCAACAGTTAAAAATCCTGAGACCACAAGCAACACCCTAAAATGAAGAATTCCGATTAAAAACAAAAAAGCAAGTGGCCAAAGAATAACTGACAAAACAAAGACAATGAGCAATCCGAGTTGCACAAATATGCTTAAAACAACGACAAAAAGAAACAGTAAAGCAAGCAACAAAAAAGACAGAAAAACTTTAAACTTTTGATGCCAAAAAACTTTCTCAGGAGGTAAATTTGAAAATGGTATAATCTGCTTTTTAAAAAACTCAAACCACAAGCCGGCAAGCAAAAACAAAACAAATGTTTCAACTAACAGAATCAACATTACCAAATTATACCAAATTTCAGCGCAAATATGCGAGCAACGTAATAGACAATAGCAACAGTCTCACGCAGTACAAGCTGCAATTCATCTTTCGGTGTTCCTTTTTTGTAGTCGCTACTTACCGTCTCCCCTTTGAGCCCCAACAGTTTTGAGGCAATGGCAATTCTTGCCAAATGAAAATCATTGGAAACAAAAATGTAGTTTTTGCTTTTATCAAGATTAACCAGTGTCTCGAAAGTTGAGAATCCTTGATAATCCGTTTTTATATCCTCTTTTTTAACCCCGTTTTTTATCGCTTCTTTTTTCATTACATCAACCTCATGTGCTCCAAAAACGGAAGGGGCGCCGGATAAAACCAAGCAATTTGACAGTCCGCTTTTGTAAAGAGCACTTGCCTTGGCAACTCTATCAACTATAGCTCTGGATGGTTTTGCCCCGGGAGCAACAGAGGCGCCAAAGACAACTATACAATCACTTTTTTGTGTTGTTTCGTTTCCGTAATTGAGCATAATAAAAAACAAAAGAGATCCAAAAACAAAAGCGCCCGCACCGACAATGATAAAAAATGTTTTCTTAAAAGTTTTCATTTTTTATAGTCAACTTCTCTGTCTGCAAAAGTGCTTCTTGTATCAACTCTTGCAAAGGGTAATTTTTCTCCGCTTTTAGTACTTCATCCAACTTTGCTTTTGTCTCCGGATGTTTTGGCACAAACAAAGAACAAGTATCTTCACAATCTTGCGCGGAGATATCATACATTCCAAGTTTTTGCGAAAGTTCAATTATTTCATGTTTTGAACTCCCGGAGAGTGGACGCAAAACAGGTAAAGAAGTTGCCTGCTCTACGGCTCTTAAATTCTCTAAGGTTTGGCTTGCAACTTGCCCGACCGACTCGCCAGTTATTATAGCTTGCGCGCCTTCTTTGTTTGCGATTTCCTCTACCACCGTCATCATAAAACGCCTTAAAAGAATAAGACGTAATTTCTCCGGAGCGGATTTTGCTATGGTCTGCATAGCGACTAAAGTCGGCACCAAAAAAAGGCGTAATTCCCCAGAATAAAGAGATAAAATTTTAAGAAGCTCTTTAACTTTTTCTATAGCCTCTTTTGGAGTTTTTGGCATTCCGTGAAAATGCACCGCAAGTGGGGTAACACCGCGTAAAATCATTTTGTAAGTTGCAACCGGTGAGTCAAAACCGCCCGATATAAGAGAGATTGCTTTGCCTGACACACCAGCAGGAAGCCCTCCCAGGCCTTTTTGTTTTTTATAAATTAAAATTTTGTCGTGTAAAATTTCAATGAAAATCAGCAAATCCGGATTTTTTAATTTAACCGGTAACTCTCTTTTGTAGTGTTCAAAAACCGCCTCGCCCACCTCCCTTTCAACTTCCTGTGAGGTTTTTGGAAAATTTTTATCCACTCTTTTGGCGCGCACGGCAAAAGATTCGGGATTTTCTTCACAAGCTACAATGTCTATCGCAAATTGTTTTATCTTCTCAAAATCTTCTTTAGCAAAGGAGGTGCCAACACCAAAAGAGCTTACTCCCGGGGTGAAAAGCAATTTCTCTGAAGCTCCCTCTTCCGGGTTGTAGATTATAATTCTCCCCCATTCGTTTTTAACGGAACTCTCTTTAAGTCTCTTTTTTAAATCTGAGACCAACGCACTTTCAAAAAAAGACCTGTTTTTGCCTTTTAAGCCTATTTCATCGTAGTGGACAACCAGAATTTTTTTCATAAGTTTAAGTTAACCACTTTTGTATAAAAGTCAACCAAGCCCTTTTATCAAAGGGCTCGGCTCGGCTTGCCGAGCTCTAAGTGAAGCTTAGGGCTCGGCTTGCCAAGCTCTAAGTGAAACTTAGGGCTCGGCTTGCCAAGCTCTAAGTGAAACTTAGGGCTCGGCTTGTTTGGGCGCAACTCTAGTGTTAAACTTCTAACATGTTGGTTTATCTGTACAAATCATTGAAAGACAACAAAATACGGAAATTAAAATCTCCCAAAAAAGGAGCGTGGATTTTTGCATATGAGCTTTCAAGTGAAGATTTGAAAACCTTGGAAGAGCTGGGATTTGATGAAGATATTCTTGAAGATGCCACAGACTATTTTGAGGTTCCGCGTTTTGAGTATTTTGACAATATCTTATATCTTTTTACACGTTATCCGGTAGAGGCAAAAAGCGGTGAACTCTCAACCGCCCCGCTTATGATTGCAATTTCAAATGATTTTTTACTCACCGTCTCGCACAAAAAACCCGAATTTTTGGATGACTTTGCCCACTCCAGAGCAGAGTTTGTCACTACACAAAAAATGAAAGCGCTTCTTCTTATAGTGGATAAAATCGTTCACCTCTACGATAGGTCTCTGATGAAAATTCGCAAAAAACTTATTCGCTTTTTCGGAAAAGTTGAAAATGTCTCAGAGTCAGACCTTAAAGAGATTTTATCAATAGAAAGCAAACTGGCAGACTATATCTCCGCTCTGGTGCCAACCTTTAACGCTTTAACTGAGATGATAGGCAAAAAGCGAGTAGTGACTTTACACAAAGACGATGTTGAAATACTGGAGGACCTACTGCAAGACATAAGCCAAAGTACAGATACGGCAAGAAACATTATCAAAACTGCCAACAATATACGCTCGGCGCATGAGGTTATTTTGGGTCATCAACTAAATGCCACAATGAAGACTTTGACGGCCCTTACGATAATCTTTACCGTTCCCACCATTATGACCGGACTTTTTGGAATGAACACTTGGTTGCCGTTTTCAGAGGGACCATCTTCTTTTTGGGCTGTTATTTTAATTACAACCTCAATAGCGCTCGTTATTGCAAAATTCTTTATGAAGAAAAACTGGTTGTAGTTGTTCCATACTAAATTTTCGCTTTAAATCGCAATGGGGCTTTTCGCCATTTTTCTGAAGCATAATCTATGCCAATTCTCGGCAAACTTTCAAATGCCGGTTCTTCATCTCCTTTCTCTATCCAGAGGCCGTGTTTTGGAGAAATTGCAACTCCGTTAAATTCTCTATCAATTTGCAAAGCCGAGGTTAACTTTGCCGGCCCTTTAAAATCAACAGTCTCTCTTATCAAAACTGCCCCCGCCTTGCCTTTTTGCTCGGTTACCACATTTAACATATTGTGCATACCGTAGATTAAATATACATACCATACACCGGGGCTTTCAAACATAATTTTTGAACGACTTGTTTTTCCAAAGCGGGCGTGTGATGCCTCGTCTTTTTCATCAAGGTAGGCTTCTGTCTCAGTTATTACACTTTTTAAAACGGTATTACCGATTTTTCTGCACAAAAAGCTCCCGAGCAGGTCTTGTGCAACCTCTTGAGTTGAACGCGCAAAAAAACTTTTATCCAAAACATTAGACTTGTTCCCATGCAACACAAAAGTATTTTAGGCAACTGAGCCCTTTTATCAAGAGGGGGCTCAGTAAACAAAGCGCTAGTTGAGATACCTCTTACTTGATTGCAGAGATTTTAACGCGAGAGTAAGGTTGTCTGTGGCCGTATTTTCTGAAGTATCTGCTTTTTGCTCTAAAGCGTATAACATGCAATTTTTTATCTCTTCCTTGTTCAAGCACTTCAGCTTCAACTTTTGCCCCCTCTACTGTTGGAGAGCCGACAGAGATATCTTTCTCATCAAAAACAAGCAAAACATCATCAAAAACAACCTTTTCGCCCTCTTTTGCATTTAATTTTTCCACCTTTAAAACATCACCTTCTTGCACAAGGTATTGCTTGCCACCTGTTTTTATAACTGCTGTTTTCATAGCCGATATACTACTACAAATAAATAAAAACTCAAGTTAAACACTTTTTATATTTCACTTATGCACTTAAAATTACGGTAAATTCACCCTTTTGTTTTTGTGGGTCTTGCTCAAAAATTTCCAAAACCTCCGCCGGAGTACCTTGCAAAACTTGTTCATGAATCTTTGTCAGCTCTTTTGCAACGGTAACCTGTTTTTCAGGCGCAATTTCTTGTAACTGCTTAAGAAGTTTTACAATTCTGTGTGAAGATTCATAAAATACTACCGTGTGTTTGGTGTTTGCAAATTCTTTAAGCAGTTTCTCTCTTCCCTTTTTCTGAGGCAGAAATCCGTAAAAGCAAAACTTGTCGGTTGCAATCCCCGCTACAGACAAAGCGCTTACAAAAGCTGAAGGACCAGGGACAGAGACAACCTCAAACCCAAGTTTGCGAGCCTCTGCCACAACCCTTACACCCGGATCTGAAATTCCCGGAGTGCCGGCATCTGAAAGATAAGCAACGGAGTAATTCTCAGACAAGGCTGAAATTACTTGCGGTATTTTTCTCTCCTCGGTTCGCGCGTTAAGGCTCACCATTTTGGGACAGTCTATATTGTAAAAAGAGCAGAGTTTTTTTGTAACTCTCGTATCCTCGCAAAAAATAACATCAACCGTTTGGATAACCTCAAGTGCGCGCAGAGTTATATCTTTCATGTTCCCTATGGGAGTTGCAACAATGTAGAATTTTCCCTTATTTTTCTTGTTCAAATCTTTCTTGGACATAACGCAGCTTATCAACTAACAACTCTTCTAAAGAGTATCCTTTGTACCTTGCCAAAGTAAGAGCCGAGACTATAACATCTGCCAATTCTTTTTTAAACAAGTCTTGCTCAAACTTGTCTTGCTTGCTTTTTCTCTGACTTCCCATTTCAAACAAAGCAGCTTCTGAGAGCTCACCAAACTCCTCACCGATTTTTAAAACCATTCTAACTGTCAATGAAGCTTCATCATTTTTGTCTCCGAAATTTTTTGAAACCAAAAAATTGATTTCATCAATCCATTTTTCCAACTCTTTTATCTGCATGTATTGATTATAACATAACACAAAAAGGAAAAGGCGCGCCCGAAGACGCGCCCGGCGGTGCACTACACATTACTTCAAAATGCAGCGCACCAGCTTCTCCATCCCGCCGGTGAAACACTCCGGCGGAAGAGGGGCTGAAGTCTCCGCCCGAGTATCCCTCGGGTCAGAGACCCCTTCGGTGTGGTAGGGGTTTTCAAGTGCCCCTACCACACCGAGAGAAAAAAGAAAAATTGCAGAAAAAATCAGAGAACCTTTCATTACTCTTACTCCTCACTAACACGCGCGCGCACCATGCGCGCGCTACTGCACTAAAGATAACACAAAAAACCTATTCTGTCAACTCGTCAAGTTTGGAAGGTTTTTCAACAAGGTTTGCCTCTATTGAAAGCTCGCCACCCGCTATTTTCACTATATCCTTGTCTATCTTTGCTAGCTCTTTGTAGCCGGCATTGTAATGGTTTACAACGGTTGAAAGTTGGTTTCCGAGTTTTTGATAATAAGTATCATATTTTTTAATGTGCATTCCCAACTTTTCAACATTTTTTATAATTTGCTCCGCCCTTTTTTCTATCTCTAAAGCTTTGAGTCCTTGAAGGACTGTTTGCAAATATGCCAAAAAAGACGTCGGAGAAACTATGATCACCTTGTATTTTGATGCAGCGCGCTCAATCAAAGACTGCTCCTCTGCCCCAACTTTGTTTGTTATAAGATCATAGTAAATTCCTTCGCTCGGTATAAACATAAAAGCAAAATCAACAGTTTTCTCAGACGGGCGAATGTATTTTGCCGTCTCTTTTATGCGGAGCTTCAGGTCGTTTAAGAAAACTTTTTCAAGATCAAGCCTCTCTTTTCCTTCGGCTTCTATCATTCGGTTGTAATTTTCAAGCGAAAATTTTGAATCTATCGGGATAATTTTATCTTTCACAAAAACAACCGCATCAACAACTTCTCCATCTGAGAAAGCATATTGCATTTTAAAAGACTCCGGTGGCAGAACGTTTGAAAGAACCGTCTCCAAATAATACTCACCCAGCACACCTCTTTGTTTTGGGTTTGTTAAAACTTTTTGCAATTGTTGAAGTTGATCGGCAAAAGAGACAACCTGTTTGTTCGTCTCGGAGAGTTTTACAAGCTCGCTTGTAACTTCTCTGACAATCTTTGTACTCTCTTGCAGTTGTCTTTGCAGTGTGGTGTTTACTTGCTTTGTCGTCTCACTTATTTTCAAATCAAGAGTATCTCTTAATTTTGCAATTTGTTCTTGCAAAAGAAGGAAAGAATCCGGCGTATCCTCTTCGGTTTTCTTTGCGGAGTTTACAATTCTAGCCAAATACCACAGACCGACCAAGTTCAAGATTACAAAAACCAAAATGGCAATAAAAAAGATTGTGCTTTGCATTTGAAAATTGTACTAACTTTTCCGGCTTAAAACAAGTGCGCAAACTTATTAGTTTTTAGACTGTAAAATTCTTCAGTGAGTATATATCATCATCATTTTGACTCTCTTGCCTCTGCTGTTCGTCTTGAAAAGACTCTTCTGACTCATCAGCACCGGCAATATTGTTTTGCTCTAAAA
>WFWK01000042.1 GCA_015491135.1 Patescibacteria group bacterium
ACACCGGCATATTCTCAAGAGAATTACCGGAAGGTGAGAATGTTATTTGTCCTAGCTGTGAGAAAAGGATTGCAACCGTGCGCAAGATAAACGGCAAGTGGGTTTTTAAGCTTAACCAAGGCCAAATTGGGGTTATAAAAAAGTAAATTCATTAAATATATATTGAAAGATGTCAAGTGTTTAAATTTGTGGTGTATGATAGCATGTTATTGGACGTGTATCCTTTGTGCAAACACCAGAATGAAGGAGGAAATGTCATGACTCCCAAGTATGAAGAGCATTTCATCTGCACGGGTTTGGATCTGGAGCCCATCCTCTTCAAAATGTGCAGTAAGCACAGCCGTGGAGGTGGATGGGACATCAACGAAGCAAGGCGTGTGGAAGAGCTTTATCGCAAGTGGCTTTTCTTACATGTGCTATTTCCTGAGGAGCGCCTGGTTCCTTCAAAGGAGATAGATGAGATGTGGCATTACCACATCTTGGATACGCTCAAATACAAGGAGGATTGTGAACGTATGTTCGGCAGGTTCCTCCATCACTTCCCGTACTCCGGAATGCTGAATAAAGAAGACGAGCGGCAGCACAAGGAAGCATTTGAGCGCACGAAGGAGTTATTCGCTCAGGTGTACGGGGAGCAGTATGCCGAGGAGGCACTGTGTATGTCTGGGTATTGTGACGATATAACACACTTGCATTCGCATGCAAGGGTGCGTCCGACCCTTGATTTGCTGACTACTGTTTCGTAAGCACAACAACAACCTTGAGGTGGCACCTTGATCTTGGTGTCACCTTTTATTTTTATAGTTTTATGATACTTATATTTTACAAATGCAAAACATATTTGACCAAAAATATATTGAACTTTACGCGCATGATATTACAACAGCAAAGCGCACAGAGGCCGAAGTTGCTTTTTTAAAAGCCGTTATACCACCAAAAACCAGAGTTCTTGATGTTGGCTGTGGCTACGGAAGACATACCATAGCTCTTGCAAAAAGTGGTTTTGATGTTGTTGGTATAGATTCATCGGAGCATATGATATCTGAGGCTCGTAAAAATGCTTCTGAATCCGGATGTAGCCCAATTTTTATTTTACAAGACGCTCTAACCATGAGTTTTCATAACGAATTTGGCGCGACAGTTAGTATGTTTTCTTCTTTCGGTTATTTTGAAAACCAAAGAGACAATATAAAAGTTTTGCAAAACATATATTCAGCCCTCTCTTTTGGCGGGGTGTTTGTTTTGGATGTTGCAAACAAAAATACTCTTTTAGAGCCTCTCCTGCGCCATGGAGAAAACAAAAACGGCACATACTCACTCTCTTTAAGTGAAAGGTTGGCAGGTTACAATATACGCACAACTCAAACATTTGACGAAAAAAACAATCGCTGGAGCATAAAACGAGAATGGACGGACAAACACGGCAAAAGTCATAACTACTCTTTATCAACTTATTTATACGAGCAAGATGAACTTGTCGGCATGTGCGAGCAAGTCGGCTTTAAACTTAAAAATGTTTTCGGAAACTACAAATCCGATGCTTATTTGCCGGCAAAATCCCCAAGACTTATTTTGGTTTGCACTAAAAATTAAATTTATAGCCTTGACATAGTACAGTTATATTGCATACTATCGTCAGCTGTAGTCATTTAGCTTTAAGTGAGGATTCAGAAATGGGCAAAAAGGTTATCTATCACGTGACAAAAACAAAAAGCACTTTTGAGAACATCATCCGTGAGCGACTACTTCGTCCGGGGAAAAATGTCGTAACCGGCGAAGCGCTGGTGCATGTGATGCTCGCTCCTCCCGTCCCCGGTGGCTGGGCGCTGGATGTCATTGGGGAGGATACCAACCAGGCCTGGGTGCTTGAGCTTGAGGTTCCCGATGAGACACCACTTTTGCAGGACCCATCCGATGAGGGTGAGGACTATGGCGGACAGTGGTATGTAGCTCCCGGGCCAGTTCCCATTCTTGCTGTACGTTCGGTATTGTTTGTACCGAATGTGCAAGCGTGGGAGATGGGAAGAGAGGAATGGCAAGAACTTCCTCTCCAAGGGTAGTGAGCAAACAGTGTGCGCGATCGTCTCTAAGGCGGTCGCGCTTTTCTTTTTTCAAAAAATAACTAACATATTTACATGACTTTTATAAAAAAAGTTGAAGATTTTGTTTGTGAAAATTGCGGAGCAAAGGTGGTGGGAGACGGGTTTACCAACCACTGCCCGAGGTGTTTGTGGAGCAAGCATGTTGATGTTGATCCGGGAGACAGAGCAA
>WFWK01000043.1 GCA_015491135.1 Patescibacteria group bacterium
AAATATAGAGGTCTGTATTGTGTGGGTTGTGAAGCTTTTGTAAGAGAATCTGACTTAAATAAAAACGGAGAGTGCCTAAATCATCCCGGCAAACCCCTACGCGAACTTGAAGAAGAGAATTATTTTTTCGCTCTTACAAAATACAAAGACAAACTTAAAGAATATATAAAACAGTCAAACTCAATTATTCCAGAGAAACGTAAAAAAGAATCATTGCAGATTCTTGAATTCTTGGAAGATATCAGCATCTCACGTGACAAATCCAGACTATCATGGGGTGTTCCTGTGCCGGGGGATGAAAGTCAAGTAATGTATGTATGGTTTGATGCGCTTACAAACTATATCTCAACCCTTGGTTTTCCTAATAAAGAGGGAAACTTTAAAAAATTCTGGCAAGAGGGCTATACAATTCAACTTGCAGGGAAAGATCAAGTAAAATTCCAATCAATCATTTGGCAAGCAATGCTTCTCTCAGCTGGAATTAAAAACACAGATACAGTTTTCTATCACGGCTTTATAACAAGTAGTGGGCAGAAAATGAGCAAGAGTTTGGGAAATGTCATCTCGCCTGTGGAGTTGGTGGATAGATATGGTATTGATGCAGTCCGCTATATTCTGCTTCGTCATGTGCATCCGCATGAGGACACAGATCTTACTTGGGAGAGAATGGATGAGTGGTACACCGCAAACTTGGTAAACGGACTCGGTAACCTGGTGGCGCGCACAATGAAAATGGCAGAGACTCATTTAAACTCACCTGTAAAGGTGGAGAGCAAAGAGTGGAGACCAAGCTTTATGAACTCCATGGAAAGTTTTAAATTCAATGAAGTGCTGGATATGATTTGGGCGCTTATTGGCGAGCTTGACCAAACTATTACAGATAAAGAACCGTTTAAAGTAGTCAAAACCGATGAAAAAACGGGACAAAAAATAATTACAGATTTAGTGCACGGGCTCTACGAAATAGTAGGTTATCTAAAACCTTTTATGCCAGAGACTGCGCAAGCTATAAAACAGGCTGTAAAAGAAAATAAGAAACCCGAGAATTTGTTTGCCAGACTAAATTAGTGTACGTTAAAATTAACTTAAACAGACAAGAAACATATTTGCTAAATATTTGGCAATAGGTTAATGTCTGTTCATGAAAGACACGGAAAACATAGCTAAGCTGTGGGGCGGGGAAAGAGTATTTGTTAAGTTATTAAAAAAATTCTGTGAAGAAAGGAATGTTAAAATTGATTTTTTACTTAATGATACTTGGGGTATAAAACTTCAAAAAGATGAAAAGGTGCGATTTATTTTCGGGTTTGATTTTGGCTTGAACAGCTCCTCCGTTTCAAAAATACTTGATGATAAGGCGGCGGTTTGTGCCGTTTTGGATAAAGAGAACATACCGCACATTCACCATTTTCTGTTTTTGCGCCCAAATTCTCCAGCCTATAATGAAACAAGACATTCTTTAGATACTGCTCTGGATTATTTTAAAAAATATAAAGATGTCATTTTAAAACCGAATTTTGGCACTTCAGGGTTTGATGTTTTGCGCGCGCAAACCAAAAATGAGTTTGTCACAAAATTTGCATATATCCAAGAAAAACACAGAGCGGTTGCACTTTCACCGTTTGAGAATATAGATTTTGAAGTAAGAGCAACGGTTTTGGACTCGGAGATTCTGTTGATGTATAAAAAAATTAAAAACGATGAGTTTTTGTTTAATTTAAGCCATGGCGCAAAAGCTGTTTCTGTCTCAAGTCAAGATCTGTTATGGAAGAAAGTGGAAGCAGAGGTTTTAAAAATTGTAAGGGCGATTCCGTTTCGTTTGGCAAATGTTGATTTTGCGGTTTGCGCAAGCGGACAGATAAAGCTTTTGGAGTTAAACAGTGGAGTGGCTTTTGAAAGATATTACCAAACCGGCGAAAAAGCTAAAGCGGAAGTTGAAAGCGCCTTGCACAAAATTTTTACAAAGTTAATTTATGATTGATTTGCCGATTGTCTTTTCTTTTGTGTATTTTATACTTCTACTATGGGCTTTGTAATGGAAAAATTTGTAAGGCAAAAAGAAGAAGCGGAAAAACTGGCAGCCAAAGAGGCAATAGGAATAGCTTTTATAAGAGAGAACAGAGATGGCAAGCCCGAGGTATTGCTTGTTAAAAACGGCAAAACCGGCAAATGGTATTTTCCCGGTGGAAAAGTTGATTACGAACAAAATGAACAGAAATTTGAAGCCCTCAAAAGAGAAGTTGAGGAAGAGATAGGAATTTCCGATTTAGATTTATCGCAAATATCTTATGCAAAATCCGGTTTATACGGGGGCGGTAGGACAAGGCAAAATTATTTTATACACACCTATGCAATGGATGGTACAAACATTGATCCGCAACTGCAAGAAGGAGACAGCATTGTTGAGTTTGTCTGGACTGACAACCCGTTTGCATATGATCTGACAGATCAGGCAAAAGCTGTTTTAAAACAGGGGTTTTATATCAATGATAAGTTTATCTCTTTTAAAGAGTGAAATTTTCTTGAAAAAGAGCAGTATTTATGTTAACCTCAAGCCCATGGTAAAAGAGACAACAGAAGAAAAACTTATTGAACCGCGAGTTTACGAGCTCGGTTATTTATTAGTTTCATCTTTACAACAAGAGGAGGTAACAGAGACTCTTGATTCTTTAAGGAAGGAGTTGCTGAACTTGGGAGCAAAATTTATCTCAGAAGGGGAGCCCGAGCTTATTGACTTGGCATATACTATGTCTGTAAATGAGGGTGGTAAGCATACAAAATATGACAAAGCTTATTTTGGATGGATGAAATTTGAGCTTGAACCCCAGCAAGTTTTAGAGTTTGAACAAGAGGTTCTGAAGTTTAACAAAAACGTACTACGATACATCATAGTAAAAACCGTAAAGGAGGAGACAAGAGCTCAGCTTAAACAAGAAGCGTTGGAAGCCTTGAATGAAGTGAAAAATGAAGAGGCCATAGCTCCGGCTCCTACAGAAGAGAAGGGTGAGTTATCTGATGAGGAGATAGACAAAGCGGTTGAAGAGTTGCTGAAGCAGCCGGAAGTTGCTCAAGCTGATATTCTCTCAGAGGACAAAGAAGAGTAAACCCGTTTTTTAGCTTCTGTTGTTTCTGGACACTCTCATTAAACAAAGTTATACTGTACTCATTAGAATTTTAGTTAGCTTATGTATGTAAATAAAGTTTTTTTGTATGGTAACTTGGGGCGTGACCCGGAACTGAGAGTTTTGCCTTCCGGGTCAAAAGTTGCAACTTTTGCGATAGCAACCACGAGAGTGTATACAGATAAAGATGGTAAAAAACAAGAGCAAACAGATTGGCACAACATTGTTTTGTTTGGGCGTCAAGCTGAAGTTGCGGAGCAATACCTTAAAAAAGGACGCCCCGTTTTTGTAGAAGGAAGACTTCAAACAAGAAGTTGGGAAGATAAAGACGGACAAAAAAGATACAGAACCGAGATAGTGGTTGACAGATTCCAGTTTGGTCCATCAGCAGCGCCAACCGGAGCGCCGGAGGAAGTGCAAGGTGATAAGGAGGCGGAGCCGGCGACGCCTGCAGAAGAAGATTATCCGGAAGAGATAAACCCGGATGATATTCCGTTTTAACCTAAAAACAGCCCTCAAAGATGAGGGCTGTTTTTAGGTTTGTTTAGAGGTCAGTTTTATATTTTATCGATCTTCTGTTTCTTCTTTGTTGTCATAGTCATCCTCTTGTATGTCCGTGTCATCATCTGCAATGTCGCTCATGTCATCTTCTGTTTGACTGCTATCTTCATTGTTTTGCTCGTCTTCATCCTTTGAAGGGTTTGACATTTTATCAAGCAATATCATTGATGTTGCATATCCAAAAGCGGGAATTAAAGATACAAAAGCAATCCAGTTCGGTTTGTTGAGTTTCCCTGCAATTTTGTAGATTAAATAAACTATAAATAAGGTCCAAGCAAAAGATACCAAAAATCCGACAGCCGGTACAAACGCCAAGACAAAAGTTAGTATCCACCAAGCGGACATGCCCGCAAGTTGCAACAGTTGCACCAGATTCAGAATCGGAATCCAGGCAAACCATGCATATTCGTGATTAAGTTTTTTTGCCACAGCATACTGGAAATAAGCTCCGACAAAAAATAAAACAACTTGCAACAGCATCGCATAGATAATAAATGAGTCCATTTGATTTAAAAACATTGGATTGTTCATAAGCATATGTTACTTTTAATACTTTAAGTATAAAAGCAATAGTTGATAAAGTAAACGAGTAAACAATGAGAATGTTGATATTTTCGGTTCATGGTAGTTACTTGCTAAGAGTTTGTTTGTTTTTATAATACTAAAATCGGGCTGTAGCATAATGGTAGTGTGCACGCTTCGGGTGCGTGTGGCCCGGGTTCGATTCCCGGCAGCCCGACTGAGCGAAGCGAAGGAGGGCTGAAGCAAAGCAAACCCGCACCACGCACGCGCGGTCAGGGCCAGCTGCTTTGCTTCTGTTTTAGTGAGAAAATTTACCCAGCTCCTTAAAAGGGGTTGGGGCGGAGGCATGTTGGAGCGAAGCGACAACAGCCGAGCCCGGGTAGGCCCACACCATACACATCAATTATGTTTACATAATTAAAGACATTATGAATGATAAAGTGTTGCAAATAAAGTAGGCAATCGTATAGACATAGTATGGTGTGGACAGGAGCCACTTACCATTTTGGAGCGCGTAGCGCGAATAAAATGATTAGTGAGCTGACGCCGATTCCCGGCAGCCCGACTTGTAACTTTGCTTACGCAATCAACTTAGCGCATACAATGTGTGCACTCATGCAATCTCCCGCCCGCCCGTGTTCCGGGTTCGATTCCCGGCAGTTTGACCCGTACGACCGGATGAGCTATACCGATCCTATATAAAATATGGGCTCGGTCGCTTCGCGTTTTTTAGCTCACCCGGTGTCCGGGCGTGCCAATCCCTACTTTTTACCAAGTAATTATTACTGTTTTCTTTTATTTTGTGGGGAGGCGAGCAATGTGCTTCGGTGCTTCTCATCGTTAGTGAAAAGTAGGGTTCGGTAATAGCTTGACTTTCTTTTATTTTTATGTTCTTTTGTTGTTAGAGAATAGTTGAAAATAGCGCTAAGCAAGGAGGCGAAGATGCAGAGTCATGTGAGTTGTCTGAGTTGCCATCGCTTGGTATTGAAAATAAATGACAGAGGAGTGATGCGAGAGTATACAAAAACTCAGCCTAACAAAAGCACCTTGGTTACTTATGCAACCAAGCTGGTTTTTGGCGAAGTTTGCGAAATTGTTGACTTTGCCAACCCTAACAGGGTTATGATTGTGCAACCGAAATCTCTGGAGAGGTTTGAGGAAGATGGGACTGTAACCTTAGTGTTTACTGGGGATGTAGTAGATGTTTTTTCTAAAAGTGGTAATGGGTAGCGCCAACAAAGCCATGCCCAAGTTTGGGTTATGGCTTTTTAATTTGCCTTAAATGTAAATGCAAAGTAAAATTATAAAATGCAAAGTGTATGGGCAAAAAGAAGGCAGCTCATTTACGGGACGGTTTTTGTCTCAGTTTTGACTGCTATACTTGTGGTCTCCATTCTTCCTTTTTTTAAAGATGAGCCCACTTGTTTTGATGGTATTCAAAATCAAGGGGAAACTGCGCCTGATAAAGGAGGACCTTGTCTTTTGCAAGATGAAAGACTGATGCAACCCTTAAAAGTTTTATGGGCGCGCAGTTTTCCGGTTAGAGACAATACGGCGGCCGCTGTTGCTTATGTTGAAAATGTAAATCCAAATGCCGGAGTTGAGATGATAACCTATCAATTTAAGTTATATACAAGTGATAACTTTTTGATAACTGAAAAATTTGGCAGAACACCAATACTGCCGGGCATGATCACTCCGGTTATAGAGCCAAATTTAAATACCGGAAAACATAAAGTTGCGTTTACTTTTTTCCAGTTTGTTGATGATCCGGTTTGGATAAAAATGAAAAATCCAACCGAAGGTTTGGAAATTCAAAATGTTCGCATTCAAAACGCAAGTTCAACTCCGGAGATATCTGCGGAGATTGTAAACAAAAATGTAATGCCAAAAAGGAAAATCGTTTTAACGGCGGTCGTTTTTGATGACGTTGGTAATGCTATCGGAGCATCGCGCACTTTTATAAATAAAATAGGCGGCAATTCAACCGCTGAAGTTGTTTTCACTTGGCCTTTGCCTTTTGAAAAGAAAATCGGCAGGGTAGATATTATACCTACCATGGCCCCCAAAATTGACAAGAGGTAATTATGAACACTTTAAAGAAAGTTTTTTCTTTTGATATTACGCTTCTTGTACTTGGATTCACTCTTTCCATTCTCGGGTTAATTAGCATGTACAATGAAGACAACCTGTATTTTTTTAATCATCAAATTATTTGGATAACACTGGGTGTTTTGGTTTTCCTAATTACTTCTCAGATTGATTTTCGTTTTTTGAGAATGAGAAGCACTGTTATTTCCTTGTTTTTATTTGCTGTTTTTCTTCTTTTGGCGGTTTTTATTTTCGGAGATGTGACAAAAGGGGCACAGAGTAGATTTTCTTTGGGAGCTTTTGCGGTACAACCAAGTGAGTTTGCAAAACTGGTTGTTATAATCGTTTTGGCGAAATATTTTAACCGTCGCCACATGCACATAGCTCAACTGCGACATATTTTTATTTCAGGGTTGTACGCCGGAGTACTTTTTTTGCTTATAATGTTGCAACCGGATTTGGGCTCTGCCGTTATGCTTTTTTCCGTTTGGGCAGGTATTGTGTTTGTCTCTGGAATTTCCAAGAAGCATATAATTATGGTGCTTACAATTTTGTTTACGGCATCTTTTATTTTTTGGAACTTCGGTTTGCAAGAGTATCAAAAAGCCAGAATAAAAACTTTCTTAAATCCTTTAAGTGATATATACGGAAGTGGTTATAACGCTTATCAGTCGGTCATAGCGGTTGGCTCAGGAGGACTGTTCGGCAAAGGAATAGGATACGGCACACAAAGTAAGTTGAAGTTTTTGCCGGAGTATCAAACCGATTTTATTTTTGCTTCTTTTGCGGAAGAGTGGGGATTTTTGGGAGTGATACTTTTGTTTGTTCTGTTCGGTTTGCTTATAGGTAGAATTTTGTACATAGCAACCTACGGAGAGAGTAACTTTGAGAAACTTTTTGCTGTTGGAGTTGCCACTTTATTTATGGCGCACATTACAGTGCATGTTGGAATGAATATGGGCCTTTTGCCGGTGACAGGTATTACTTTGCCGTTTTTAAGTTACGGAGGGTCTCACTTGTTGGTTGAATTTTTAGCGCTCGGTATTTTAAGCAGTATGTACAGATTCAAAAGACTAACACCTTCTGCCGTTTCCGCCCGTGAGCATATTTAGACTTTTTTCTTGCATCAACAATAGAGCTGTGGCATAGTGATTTTATGCGTTTGTTGAGTCGTAAAGCATATTTGGTACTCTTGGTCGGCGATTTGTTGGTGCTTTATCTATCTTTGTATTTGGCGCTTTCTGTAAGGAATTTGCAGTTTGTGTCATTTGATACTTTTTCTTTGCATATTTGGCCTTTTACTTTCTTGTTTTTAGGTTTGTTTGTTATCTACTTTTTAGCCGGACTCTACGGCAGGTACACTCTGCTTTTTATAAATGAATTACCAAAGACAATTGCTATATCACAAGCTATAGGGGTTGCATTTGCGATATTTTTGTTTTTCGTTTTTCCTCTGGGGATTACACCAAAGTGGATTTTGTTTTGGTTTTTTGTATTTTCTTCCATTTTGTTGTTTCTATGGCGTTTGTTTATTTTTCCAAAGATAAAAATAAGACGCGAGGTTGGAGCGGTACTTTTGGGAACAAGTATAGAGTTGTCAGAGCTTGCCGAGGAAGTAAATAAAGACCCGATCTATCCTCTTGAATTTAGAGCTATAATACATCCCGAATTGGTTGAGGAGAAAAAACTTCTCTCCCTTATAGAAGAACTTGTTGATGACGGGGTGTCAGTTGTTGTGGCCGATGTTGGAAACAGGTCGCTAGATAATATCCTGCCCAAACTCTATGACTTGTGTTTTGTGCAACAGAAGGCGCGCTTTTTGGATGCGCGCACCTTATATGAAGAGGTGTTTGAAAAAGTCCCAATCTCTTTAATAGATGAAAGGTGGATTCTAAGAAATATTCCAATGTATGATCATACTCTCTATACAATAGGAAAAAGAATAATTGATATACTTGCAGGCCTAATATTAGCAGTTGTCTTTATAATCATTTTTCCCGTGGTGGCAGTCCTTATAAAATTGCAAGACGGAGGGGATATATTTTATGTTAGCCCGAGAGTAGGTAAAGGTGGCAAAAAAATATACATTTTAAAATTTAGAACAATGACCGGAAAAGACGACTCCAAAGGTGCGCTTAAAAGCAAGCATAAAGTTACAAAGGTGGGAAAGTTTTTGCGGAGATTCAGGATTGATGAGATACCTCAGTTTTTCAATTTGCTACGAGGTGAGATTTCACTTGTCGGCCCGAGGCCTGAAATTCCTTCTTTAGCTAAAGTGTATGAAAAAGAGATTCCTTTCTACAATTTAAGACACATGATAAAACCCGGTCTTACCGGCTGGGCGCAGGTTAAACACAAAAATCACCCTCACCATCGTGTAAATACAGATGCAACACGAGAAAAACTCTCTTATGATTTGTTATACATAAAAAAGAGAGATTTGATTTTGGATTTTTTGATAACTCTCAAGACGGTAAACATTGTTTTAAAAGATACTAAGGCTTAGTATTTTTGTTTTGTAGCGCAACACATTTTTGTGTTTTTTCAACTTGTGCTTTATTTTCAAAAGAATATACTTTTTGCATGAACATATGGATTTACAGACTCTATGCCTTGTTGGTGGTCTTTGCCGTAGCAGGTTTTTCTTATTTGGCACTGCCCAGTGTTTACCCTTACAAGTTAGGTCTTGATCTGTCCGGTGGAACGCACTTGGTTTTTGAAGCTGATGTATCTGGTTTGCCCAAACAAGATATTCCGGATGCAATGTCTGCTTTGCGCGATACGATAGAAAGAAGAGTTAATCTTTTTGGAGTTTCCGAGCCTTTGGTTCAAACCGAGAAAGGCAGCGCCCTCTCAGGAGGAGGCGAAAGGCTTATAG
>WFWK01000044.1 GCA_015491135.1 Patescibacteria group bacterium
AAAATAAATAAAGATGTGAATATATATATGGGAGGCATGCCGATGATGTAAGAAATATTTATTAACCTTAAGGATTTTCATCAAAAACCATGCAAATGCATGGTTTTTGATTTTTTATAAGCTGGTGGTAATATACTCATGTATGAAAAAAAGAAAAACACAATTACAAAAGATTGAGCTAACAACAAAGCAAAAAAGGCAGGTTAAAAAAGATCGTCAAGAAATTGCAGATATTTTATCCGGTAAAGATAATCGTCTTTTGATTATTGTTGGCCCATGCAGTGCTTGGCCGGAGAATGCTGTGCTTGAGTATGGAAAACGTTTGGCGGAGTTTCAAGACGAGCTTAAAAGGGAACTGAAGTTGGTAATGCGAGTGTACACTCAAAAACCGCGGACAAATATAGGATGGAAAGGTATGCTTTTTGAACCAAACCCATGCTCAGAATCAAGTTTGAAAAAAGGGATAAAAGTGGTACAGAACATGCAAAAGAAACTTCTTGATATGGGACTTGCAATTGCAGATGAGGCTCTTTTTCTTGCCCCCACGCTCTATTTTGAAGATGCACTTTCATATGTAGCAATTGGCGCAAGAAGTACTGAAGATCAAGAACATCGTTTGTTTGCATCTACTCGCAATTATCCTGTAGGAGTTAAAAATCCCACCTCGGGAGATTTGGAAATTGCAATAAATTCAGTTTTAGCCGGGCAATATGCGGGTAATTTTTATGCAGATGGATATGAATATATTTCTGACGGCAATGAAAGCACCCATCTTATTTTGCGCGGTGGCAAAAAGCCCAACTATAAAGAGCGTGATATCTTGCAAGCACTTTCTTTTTTGGAAGAGAATAAAATTCAACCCGCAATTATAATAGATACCAATCATGCAAATTCCAAAAAAGATTATAAAAAACAAATTCAAATTGCCAAGTATGTAATGAAAGTGTGTGATAAGAACAGTAAAATTAAAAGAGCTTTCAAAGGATTTATGATAGAGTCTTTTATCAAAGAAGGAAGCCAGTCAATAACTTGCGGACAGATTGATGAAGGCGGACTCTCAATAACAGATCCATGCTTGGGTTGGAGTGATACTGAAGAGCTTTTGAGGTGGGTTGCAGATAGAGTTTAGGTTTTTTGATTTTCTTTTATAAGGTGCTACCATATGATTATGACAGATTCAAAGATAAATAAAGAGCAAATAAAGCATTTGGCAAATTTGGCACAGCTTGAATTAAGTGATGAGGAGCTTGATAAATTCAGTACTCAGCTTTCAAGTATTTTAGGGTACATTGACCGTATTAAAGATGTAACATTAAGTGATATTGTAAAAAGAAACTTCAAAAAAGTTAATACATTCCGTGAAGATGAAAAACCACATGAAGCGGGCGAGCACAGAGGTGCAATTCTTGAAGCAATGTCAAATACTGAAAATGACTTATTAGTGGTACAGAAAATATTGAATAATTAATGTATGAATTATGCATTCATAGATTCTCAAAATTTATATCGTGCAGTAAAAGACGCGGGTTGGGAGATTGATTATCGCAAGTTGCGATTATGGGCATAATATACAAAAAAGGTGACTTAAAACACCTGTTCTGACTTGCAACTAAGCCATAAAAAAGGCATTATTTAAATACCAATTTAACAAATGAGCATATTATGATCAAAAAAACACAAATATTGCACTCATTGTAAGTCCAAAAACACCATTAAAAGAGGTACCAACAAAGGTGTCCAAATGTACGGTTGTAAAGATTGTGGACGAAGATTTAACAACAAAAGAAGACAAAAACCAAAGCTCATTAAAAAGCTTTGGTTTTTGTATGTGTTTGGCAAGCAGACACTCAGAGAATTATCAAATACATATAAGAAAGACATAAGAACCATAAAAGCTTTGTTTGCAACAATTACATTACCACCAAAGAAACACAATCCACGACCAATACATATGACCGTAGACGCAACATATTTTGGTAAAAGAAAAGAGGGTAAAAGTTGGTGTGTTGTAATTGTCAGAGACCCGTATTCAAAAGAAAATATATGGTGGAAGTTTGTAAATAGAGAAACGACAAGTGTATACGTAGAAATGAGAAAAGACTTGGAATTTCTTGGATATACAATACTCTCAGTAACAGGAGATGGATTTGGTGGCATAAAACAAGCGTTTTACGGTATTCCTTACCAGATGTGTCATGTGCATATGGAACGAATTGTGAAGAGGCAAATAACAGACAACCCAAAACTTGAAGCCAATAGAGTGTTGCGTGCTATTATCAAAACACTTGGAAAAACTGACCGATACACATTTGTTTCAAGGCTGAATGAGTTTATTGCGTTATACAAAGATTTCTTGGCAGAACGTACCATCAACCTTGAAACAGGCAAGAAGGTATTTACTCACAGGGCTACAAGAAGTGCATTAAAGAGTATTAAGCATTTTTTGCCACATTTGTTTACATATGAAAATGATATTCAAATCCCACGTACAACTAACTCTCCAGAGGGTCATTTCCGTCACATTAAACGAATTGTAAATGTTCATTGTGGATTATCAAGAAGCCAGAAAGAGAAGGTTTTGGAGACTATTTTATTAGTAGGAACAACTGCTCCGAGTGATAAAGATTTGAGAGAGTTATTTTGATATTTTTGGTGAAAAAAGTCACCCAAAATGTATATTATGCC
>WFWK01000045.1 GCA_015491135.1 Patescibacteria group bacterium
GTTGGAAGCAAAGACAAGCCAAACGGTATAACTCTTTATGATGAAGAAACGGGAGAAGCTTATTGTGTAAAGATAAGAGGCGGGCAGATGATTAGCATTCCGGGAGAGTGTTCATCTGCAGAAGAAGCGGGAGGTGTTGAAGAGAATGGACAAGTTCCTGTACCGTCAATTTCAATAAATGGAAACAACCCGGCGCTTGTGCCACTTGGAGCTGACTTCTCAGATTTGGGAGCGCGCGCGAA
Source organism: Patescibacteria group bacterium (assembly GCA_015491135.1). Lineage (GTDB taxonomy): Bacteria > Patescibacteriota > Minisyncoccia > Phycocordibacterales > UBA2100 > S143-145. The sequence continues at coordinate 243 of WFWK01000045.1, forward strand.
GGTGGTCTTTAACTCGGGAGAGGAGGTCTCTGTTGCTGTTTACACCTTCAAAGACGGAGCGCTTGTAGCAAACGCAGAGCTTGATACAAGCACATCTTCTGTGGAATTTATAGATTATATAGCTGTAAATGGAGACAGATTTGCAACCTCAACAAGAGTTGTCCTTATTGGTGATATGCAAGACATTTATGCAACTTCAACCTTGCAAGAGCTGTTGCAGTTAAGAGACGAGCCTGACTGGCAGGCTATGGCGCAGTCTGTGCCCGGCTTTGGCGGAGACCCGGTTGAACCACCTGCAGATGATCAAAACGACGGATCCGGAGGAGATGGTGGCTCCTCGGGAGATACGGGCGGCACTTTAGAGATAAGTGTTTTGGGAGAGAACCCATATACTTTAGTTGCAACAACAAGCCTTTATGCTGACCCTGGGGCCGAGATAACAGGAACTACCACGGCAACTTTGACAGTGCTTGTAGACGGAGTTGAGGTGTCTGATTTGTCATCTGCGGTTGACTTGAACGTATCTTCTACCACGACATACAATATAGTTTATCAAGCGGTTGAAAATGACAATGTGTTGGCTTCTGCAACAAGAGAGGTGGTTGTGATACCAGCAACTGTTGATGATGGATCGCAAGATAGTACAGACAGCCAAAACGGAGACAATGACGGAAACGCGTCAAGCACTTCGGATACACAAGCTCCAACCATTACATTGCTGGGAGAGCAGGAGGTTAATATTTCTGTAGGAGATGTTTATCAAGATGCCGGAGCGCAAGCTGCAGATGATGTTGACGGAGAGGTTGATGTTTCAGCTTGGCTTGACGGAGTGGAAATTGTTGATTGGTCTGTGATTGATACATCAACAACCACAACCTATACAATAGAGTACAGAGCTACAGACTCTGCGGGTAATACAAACTCCGGCGAAGTCTACAGAACCGTAAATGTGGTAGAGGCGGGCGAGTAAACGGCAGTTTGCCGGCATTTATCCACAGGTTGAAAAAATAAATTTGGTTAAAATTTATGTATTAATGGATAAATATTATTATGAGCAAAAATGTTTTGAGTATAATGGGAAGTTTAATTGTGGCGATAGCTTTAATAGCGGGAGCATGGTTTTTTGCCACAAAAGGAGGGGGCTCCGGAGCTGTTTTGGCCACTGTCTCTCCTGCTGAGTTTGCAAAACTCTACAGTGAAAAGAAAAATGAGGCTGTTTTGCTTGATGTGCGTACTCCGGGGGAGTTTGCTCAAGGGCATTATGTCGGAGCGCAAAATCTGGATTTTTACTCTCCCAACTTTAAAAGTGAGTTAAGCAAATTGCCGAAGGATACGATGTATTTTATCTACTGCAGGTCAGGCAACAGGTCCGGACAGACGCTACAACTGATGAAGCAATTGGGCTTTAAAAAAGTGTATAATCTGCAAGGAGGAATTGCCGGCTCCGGAGCGATACTTGAGATAGAAAAATAATCTTGCAAGGTTGGACCTTATTAGTTTGGATGTTCACAATTTTACACCTTTGTTTTTACGCGGTACAATAGCGTTATGCAAAAGATTATAACCGGTATAGACGTTGGAAGTTTTGGGGTGAAAACTGTTATAGCGGAAGTAAGTGAGAGCTCCCCGTATCCGAGGGTTATAGGAGTCGGGCAGGCAAAATCTTCCGGAGTAAGAAACGGAATTATAGTGGAGCTTGACGAGGTTATTCAATCCATCAAAAATGCGGTTGCAACAGCGCAAAGGGCAAGTGGGGTTGTTGTTCAAGAAGCTTTTGTCTCCTATGGGGGCGCAGGCTTGCAGGAGTTGCATTCAAATTCAAAATTGCACATAGCGCGAACAGAAGCCGAAATATCTTATCAAGATTTAGATGAACTCAAACACCTTGCAAGACAGAAATTGCGCGAGAGTCTTGTAAACAGAGAAGTGCTACACAGTGTGCGAGTTAAAACATTTTTAAATGATGAAGAAGTTTTTACCGACCCGGTAGGAATGATGGGAAGCAAGTTGCAGGCTGAATATTTTTTCATTACGGCCATAAAACAACATGTTCAAGATTTGAAAACGGCGATTGAAGAGGTTGGGATTGAGGTTGTTGAAGTTGTGGCAACTCCGATTGCCACAAGTCTTGTTGCTTTAAACAAGCAGTATACAATTCCGGGTTGCGCTCTGATAGATATTGGAGCTCAAAGCACAATGGTTACCGTATTTGAGGAAGATAACCCGATTTTGCTTAAAACTTTTCCGGTAGGTTCAGCAAATGTTACCCATGACCTGGCTTTGAATTTGCAAATTCCCATAACTCAGGCCGAGCAGTTAAAAATGGGCTCCCTTACAGATGCCCAATACTCAAGCAAAAAAATAAACGACATTATATCGGCCCGTTACAGAGACATTTTTAAATTGATTCAAGAGTATTTGAAAGAAAACAAAAAAGCCGGACTTTTGCCGGCGGGAGTGATTTTAATTGGCGGTGGGGCACTCTCCGAGACGGCTTTAACTGTTGCAAAGCAAGTTCTTAAAATTCCGGTTCAAAAAGCGCAAAGCAAAACCAAGTTTACATTTCCTCCGACCATATTACCTGCCTATGGGTTGTGTGTTTACGGTTCTCAAATTGATTCGGGCTATTCTTTGAAAAACGGGGTTATAAGACCGCTGTTGTCGTTTGTAAAAAAGTTTATCCCTTATTTGCCTTAGGAGATTTGTTTGTAGAACTTTTTTAAAAGAGACTCTTCTTTTTGCTCCATGTGCTTTCCGTGTTTTTCACCTGAGAGATGCAGACAAGCATGGATAAATAGGTAAAGAACGTGCTCTCTGTAGCTGTGGTTGAAAAGGGAGGCTTCTTTTTTAGCTTGATTTAGGTTTATAAAAACTTCCCCCATATTTTCATCCAGTGCAAAAGCCAAAACGTTCTTGTGTTTTTTATTTGCAAAAAAACGCTCCGAGAGAGAGGAGATTTTTTTGTCGCCACAGAAAACAAGAGAGAGCTCAAAACCATCTCCCAGGGTTGATGATAAAATTTTTGCAAAGGGGAGTTTGGGAGTTGGTTTTTTGGTTGTGTTTTTTATTGAGAGCATATTAGCGACGAGCCGCCTGTGGTGTTGGGGTTATTTTTCCTTCTTTTACCATTTTCTCGTATCTCTCTTTTCTTTGCAGACGAATAAGGGCGGAACGTTTTTTCATGGTTTTTGAAAGTGGGCGAGTTCTGTAGCGTATATTTCTTACGTGTTGAATAATGCCCGCCCCGCGAACCTTTTGACTAAAACGCCTCAAAACCGCCGGTGCGTACTCGTTTCCTTGCTTTTTTACTCTTATTATTACTGCCATATGCTTAAGAAGGTTATCATAAAATTTTGAAAAAGCAACGACATATAAACAAGTAATTGTTTCTGAGTGTCAAACATAGGTTTAAATTAAATAAGCACCGGGTTAGGACAATACTCGGTGCTCAAGGTTTAGATGGCGGAGTCGGAGGGAATTGAACCCCCAACCTCTCGGATACTATCCGAGCGCTCTATCGTTGAGCTACGACCCCGCAGTAGGAACTACCGGGGAATTTAACATAATTTTGGAATTTTGCAAACGAAATACGGTGTATATTGATTGAATTTGCATCTTATTGATGTACAATATTTACATGACGGATGATATTAAATTTGATGCTGATGAACAGTTCCAATTTGCGTATTATCATAAAGTTGAAAATGAACGTAGTAATGCTCTAGTTAATTTTTTAATAAACAAAGGTTTTGCACATAACAAACAGCAAGCTTTGTATATTTTAATGGGAATAGCGTTGCTTTGTTTGTTGGTAGCTTTTTTGCTTTTTAATAAAGCCGGTGGAGGAAAACACATAAACTTATCGGAGGAAGAGGTATACCAAATGGATGCCGAGTTGTTTAATCAATGACAATATGTTTTTTGTGACAGTGAAAAATCAAAAGAGCAAGTCAGGTTTTACTTTAATAGAGCTACTTGTTGTTATTGCGATAATCGGACTTTTGGCTTCTACCGTTATGGCCAGTTTAAGTTCGGCTCGCATGAAAAGTAGAGATGCGCGCAGACTTTCAGATTTAAAACAGTTGCGAACAGCTATAACTCTTTACTATATGGATCACAAACAATGGCCGTGTGCTGGATTAGGCGGTTCGGACAGTTATATAGATGATCAAAATCACTGCTTGGCATCTGTATTGGTGCCGGATTATATACCATCTTTGCCCACTGATCCTTTATACGGCGGTGATGGTAAAAAACAATGGGGGAATGATTACCAATATTTCTCCAGTAGTAACTCTTATACTTTACGCACCGCTTTTGAGACAAACTTTTTACCGCAAGATGCGACTTATCCAAACGGGAGCACTTGCCAGACAGGCGGTTTTAGCAAATGCACTTGGTACGGGAGAGATTGTGTTTATGTAACCGGACCATCTTGCAATATCACATGGCTTCATTTAAGTGAAAATAGATAATTACAAGAAACAATCAATCTCTCATTTTATTATTTGAAATTTGCAGTTTCGGTTTTACTTTTATATTATAGTATGGTCTTAAAGTTAATTTAATTTATTATGGCAAAACAAGTAATACCGGAAATAGAAAGCTTTGCGCGCATTAGGGTTGTGGGTGTTGGCGGGTCAGGTAACAATGCCATCTCTCACATGATACGCTCAAAAGTAAAAGGAGTAGATTTTATAGCTGTAAACACAGACGCCCAAGCGCTTCATAACTCTCCGGCAAAGAAAAAAATTCATATAGGAAAAAATATCACAAGAGGTCTTGGTACAGGGATGAATCCCGAGCTTGGAAAGCAGGCGGTTGAAGAGACGAAAGAAGAAATTCAAGAAGCTCTTCGTGGGTCAGACATGGTTTTTGTAACAGGTGGCATGGGAGGTGGAACAGGAACCGGAGCGGCTCCAAAGGTTGCCTCAATTGCAAAAGAGCAAGGGGCGCTGACAATAGGGGTTGTAACACGACCTTTTTCTTTTGAAGGAGCAAGAAGGGCCGAGATTGCAGAGCAAGGAATAGAAGAGCTCAGAAAAAATGTTGACGCTTTGGTTATAATTCCGAATGACAGAATCTTTGCAATAATTGATGAGAAAACAAATATAAAAAACGCTTTTGCTCTGTGCGATGATGTTCTAAAGCAAGCTGTTGAAGGAATATCGGATTTGATAACCACTCCCGGGATTATAAATGTTGACTTTGCAGATATAAGAGCTGTTATGGAAAATGCCGGCTCAGCTCTTATGGGAATTGGGCTTGCAACAGGTGACAAACGCGCCGAGAAGGCGGCAAAACAAGCAATCAACTCTCCTCTGTTAGATGTTTCAATAGAAGGAGCAACGGGAGTTTTGTTTGCAATAGCCGGCGGAGACGACCTTTCTATGGTTGAGGTGCAGGAGGCGGCAAAGATTATCACCAAGTCTGTTGACAAAAACGCCAAGGTGATATTTGGCGCCATAAACGATGACTCTTTGAAGAAGGGGCAAATTAAAATCACAGTGATTGCAACAGGTTTTGATGGAGGTCATTCCGTTGATATCTCCTCTACCGAAGGTGAGGAAGAGAAAAGCGGAGGATTTTTCTCCCGAAAAAAGGAAAAAGAAGACGAAGGAGAACTGGAGGAGAACGTTATTCACAATGAGCTACCAACGGAAGAGGAGGTTGAAAGTGTAAGAGAGGCAAAAACTTCCGCAAGAGAGAAAAACGAACAAGACGATGATGAGGACTGGAGCGCTATTCCATCTTTTTTAAGAAGAAAGTAATTAAGAGTTAATAAACGCTTATGAGCAACAAGATATATGACACTGTAATAGTAGGTGGAGGACCGGCCGGTTCAACCGCGGCGGTCTACGCGGCGCGCAAAAAGCTCAAAAGCGCGATTGTAACCGATGCTTGGGGCGGACAAAGCACTGTTTCTGACGATATTCAAAACTGGATAGGTTTTCCTCATATAAAAGGAAGTGAGCTTGCAAAGCGTTTGCAAGAGCATGTACAAGAGTATGCAGATAATGTATTAGATATAATATTTCCGGACAGGGTTGTCTCAATCGAGAAAAAAGACGGAGGATTTTTGGTGAAAACTGAGAAGGGAGAAGAGTTACAAACCAAAACCCTGCTTTATACAGCCGGTTCTTTAAGACGCAAACTGCCCGCAAAGGGGGCAGATGAGTTTGAGCATAAAGGGCTTACTTATTGCGCTTCTTGCGATGGACCTCTTTTTGCAGGTAAAGACGTTATAGTTGTAGGCGGAGGTAATGCCGGGTTTGAGTCTGCGGCGCAACTTTTGGCTTATGCAAATTCGGTTACTTTGTTTGAGTTTGGCGATAAATTTGCGGCCGATCCGATAACTGTTGACAAGCTTATGCAAAATCCGAAATTTAGCGCAAAGACCTCCGTTGAGATTACGGAAGTTTTGGGCGATGTGTTTGTAACAGGTATTAAATACAGAGACAGAAACACTGGAGAAGAGAAGGAAATGAAAACCGACGGTATTTTTGTGGAGATAGGCATGGTGCCAAATACCGATTTGGTAAAAGATTTGGTAAAACTTAACAAGTGGGGAAAAATAGAAATTGACCCGTGGACGCAAAAAACTTCTCTTGAAGGTGTTTGGGCGGCGGGAGATTGCACAAATATTTTATATCACCAAAACAACATTGCCTCCGGTGATGCGGTTGTGGCCATGGAAGATATTTACGTTTATTTAAACACTAAGTAATTTGTAAGAAAAAGACAAAAGCCGGCTCACAAAAGCCGGCTTTTGTCTTTGGGTTAAGTTGCTAAGTAACCGCTCCGGTGTTTTTAGGCTGTTATTGATTTTTTACCCAAAAGGTATATGCCTGCGGTGGACAATAGTGCAAGCATTGCGTAGATGTACATGTCCCAGCTTGCCCCCGTATACGGAATGTAGTTTAGAGGGATGTAATTCGGGATGTAAGATATTTGGTTTTGGACCGCAGGGATGCCACCAGGCGAGTTTGTTTGAGTAGCAATAAAGTTTGCGGTTTGCACTTCCACGGTTTTTTCACAGAAACCCTCTCTTCCGTATTTGTCTCGCACCACCATTATGTAATGTGTGGTCTGTGGTGGGTTTATTGTCATCTCACCCTTCAAGGGCACTTGCCCTATATGTGTGATTTGGGCAAACTCGGCGTTTAGTGTACGCCATGAAAGTGTTGTACTTTCATTTGATTTTAAAATTGTTTTGCCGATAACTTCCAGTTCACATGCCGGAGCCGGTCCTTTTGGAATATCGTTTTTGTACACAGTTGCGCTACAGATACCTTGCGCATTTTCATTTGATACTCTAAGGACAAACGTTTTGGTGCCGGATACTCCTTCTATCACCACTTGACCGTTTTTGTGAACAACTCCGTATCCTTCCAAAACCGCTCTTGAGGCATCGGGGGCATTCCAAGAGACAAGAATGCTTGAGCCGGCAGTTGTCGCCTGCGGGGTTGCGGTAATCTCACAGGAGAGACTGGCAGGTTTGTCTGTCTCCGAACTTGCTTCAACTTTAATTTTAACGGAACAGTCTTTTGTTTTTACTCCTTTTTTAGCTGTGAGAGTATAGCTGAAATCTTGAGTAAACCCTTGCAAAGATATGCTCCCTTTGCTCGGAACAAAACCTATTCCGTTGTTTATATATGCGGAGTCAACATCTGTATCTGTCTCCCAGCTTAAAGTTACAATCTCAGACGGGGAGGAGACCAGCGAAGGCTCCGCTTTTATTGAACATATTATGTCTGCGTCAGATGCGGCTTCCGTATGAGGAGCAAATCCCCAAGAAGCGGTAAGCAAAATAAAGCTTACAACAAGCATCCTTTTAAAAAACGTCATACGCACTCAATTAATTAAATAAATGTGCGAAAAATCGCACACGCCATAAC
>WFWK01000046.1 GCA_015491135.1 Patescibacteria group bacterium
CCTGGATATTTCGCACCTGCTTTAGGTGCATCATGTGGCACAGGCAACTTAGCACGATACTTAAACTTAACCGGTAGTTTTATTTCACCTGCCTGTCCTGGTCCTCTATTCGCATCATATGATTTGCCAGGGTGACTTTCTAAATTTATGTTTGCTTTACGTTCACTGGAACGACCTGCACGAGACCCTAAATTGTCAGGCGCGCTCAAAAGACTATTAGATTGCAAACCAGCAACTTTATGTCCAGGTGGCAGTATTTCTCCGTGTAAAACATGATTATTGTCTTGTCCACTGCCTTGTTCACTGCCTGGATATTTCGCACCTGCTTTAGGTGCATCATGTGGCACAGGCAACTTAGCACGATACTTAAACTTAACCGGTAGTTTTATTTCACCTGCCTGTCCTGGTCCTCTATTAGCTCCAGAGTCACCAGATCCACGGGTTTCTTCAGGGTTATTACCTGAATTTATGCTGTTTTGACTCGCTTTGGGTCCTTCCCCAACCATACCCAGCATGTTACCATGAACATCATCACTGTGTACATGTGAGTTATCCACAACAGCTGGCAAGTATTTTCTAATGCTATCAGGCTCATTACCAGAAATAGCTGCTGCCAAATTTGCTATATTTGGTTCTATTTTTCCCCCTTTTAATACGTAATCGTATATAACTTGCGCAATTGCTAATTTATCGCTATCAACACCTTTTAATTTATCTCGTTCCAATATATATGACAATCGACTTAAAATGTGATTTCTCGCTTTATCACTGTGTATTTCTGGATCACGACCATTTTCTGTACTCCGCTTTTTAGTATTGGGTGCTTCAGATGGATTAAGCATGTTCTGCAAGTTTGGTAGCATGTTCATACAGCAAATTGTAGCACAAATTAAAAATACAAATTTGGCAATCTGTATAACTTACCCAACCAAAGCGCGTACAATAGCAGAAACCACCTGAAAAATCACATTTGAAAATAAAAACAAAATAGCAATCAAAGCAAAAATCATCCAAGGAGCTGAAAACTCAAGAGTCTGCCGTACTCTTCTCCATTTTACAAAAAGCGCCCCGGGCAAAAACGCATCAACAACCTTTGAACCATCAAGCGGTGGTACAGGAATCAAATTAAAAACAGCAAGCAAAACATTTATAAAAACGGCATAGTAAGCAACAGAAGAGAGGGCGCCGAAAACCCCAAGTTTGTACACTACGGCAAAAAACAAGGCCAGCAGTATATTTGTTAGTGGCCCTGCAAATGCAACTATGCTTTCGGCAAACCTGCCACCTTTTTGAAAGTTATAAGGATTGTAAGGTACAGGCTTTGCCCAACCAAACAAAATAGATGACCCGCTTAAAATCAAAAACCCGGGCAACAAGACAGAGCCGAACGGGTCAATATGTTTTATCGGGTTTAAAGTAAGACGCCCTTGCAGTTTTGCAGTTGGGTCTCCAAGGCTGTATGCTGCTACACCGTGGGCAACTTCGTGTAAAACAACAGACAATATTAAAATTGTGATTTGAAATATGATGTCCATATTTCATATTGTAGCACAAAGTGTTTTGTAAAGTTATTGGTTTATTAAAACTCCATCTTTTAATTCCAAAACTCTGTCAACGTACTGCTCGTCTTCCGGCTCATGTGTCACCATTAAAATTGTCTGCCCGTATCTTTTATTCAAATCTTTAAAAGCTTCAAGCACTTGCTTGCTTGAGACAGAATCCAAATTTGCAGTCGGCTCATCGGCAAACAACAATTTAGGCTCGGAGACTATGGCGCGCGCAATAGAACCTCTCTGTTTTTGTCCGCCCGAGAGCTCACCGGGAAGATGCTCCCCCAGCCCTTCAAGCCCTAATTTCTTTAAAGTGTTTTCAACTTTCTTTTTTACCTCTGTAAGTGGCATACCCAACGCCACAAGAGGAAGTGACACATTTTCAAACAAAGTAAGCTCCGGCAAAAGCGCATAATCTTGAAAAACATATCCTATATTTCCCAAGCGAAAATTAACTCTTTCGGTATCTGACAGTTTGCTCGTGTCTACTCCGTCTATGAATACAACTCCTTTATTTGGAGTATCAAGCAAAGCTAACTGATAAAGCAAGGTAGATTTACCTGAACCGGATCTTCCTACAAGGGCTACAAACTCGCCATTTTCCAAAGACAAAGAAACTCCTTTTAGAGCATGTACAGGCTCAGGAGAGTTAGAATTATAAATTTTGTGTATATTTTTCGCTTCCAGTATTTTCATGGCTCTTATTTATACAATAAATCAAGAACGTGCCTTTTTAAAATCTGTCGCGCCGGAAGAAGAGCCCCGATGAAACCAAACAAAACAAAAAACACTATGGCGCTTACAACTGCAAAATTTGTTAAAACCGGAACCACATCTGCCATTGGCATAGGAATCGGGTGTGCTTTCAACAGCCTAATAACTCCAAACATCATTATAAATGACCCAAAAACTATACCGGAGAGTACATAAAACATTCCACGCAACAGGTATGCTGTAAGCACAATTGAACTGTGAATTCCTATTGCTTTAAGAATACCCAACTGCCTTTTGCCGTTTATCATGTCAACAAAAATAACAACAAATACTACCATCCCCGCCAAAAGAGCGCCTATTATGCGCAAAATGGTTCCTATCATTTCAAAAGACTTGCTGATACTCGCTCCAAAGGCAATATTTTCTCTCCAAGTTTTGATTTGGCAATTTGTGCATTGTTGTTGCAGTTTATTTTTTAACTGTTCTGCATCATCTCTGCTGTAGAGCCACACAACAGCTGCACTCTCCTCCTCACCTTTAAGTCCCAACATGCCTTTTAGTTCGCCCTTGGGTATTATTGCAAGTCTGTCTGTAAAAAAGTTTTTGGTTTTTAAAATTCCTTTTGTTGTCAGCTCAAATCTATTTTTGCCGACTAGCACAG
>WFWK01000047.1 GCA_015491135.1 Patescibacteria group bacterium
CAGATGTGTATAAGAGACAGCTGTAAGCTCGGCTATTGTGCCCCAAAGAATAGCTCTTTCAGGAAGCTTAATTCCTGCGCGCGCGGCTAAAGTCGCGCGCGCCTCTTTTTTATCTAGAAACTCAGGCGCATTTATCCCATTGTAAACTAGCTTGACCTTGTTTTTTACAAATGGCCACTTTTTCAAAATAATCTCATCAAGTTTTGATACAGCTATAATATCTGTTACAAAAAGAAAACTCAAAAACATAAAAAACTTTAAAATTTGCCTTTGCCAAAAAGGTCTGTCCTCCAAAAAAGGCAAACCATGGGTTGTAAAGACTATTTTCTTAACTCCTGCAAAACGCGCGGCGAGCGCGCCCAAAGCTGCCATTTTAGAGCTGTTTAAGTGCACAATGTCCGGCTTCTCTTTCTTAAAAATTTTTAAAAGTTCAAAAAAAGCAAATATATCTTTTAGAAAACTGATATCTCTTCCCAAAGATGTTATTTCGATTGTTTTGATGTGCTCTTTCTCAAGCTTTTCTTTGAAAATGTTTTTCCCGCCAAACTCGTTGCATCCGAAAGCGACACAGACCTCATTCCCTTCGCGACGAAAGTACTGCGCCAGGTCAAAAACATACCGTTGTGCCCCTCCCCAGGAAGACTTGGTTATTGCGTATAGTATTTTTCTTTTTCGTTTACTCATGGTTTATTTTATCCACACCCGCGCGTTTTTGCGTTGATTTGAAGTGGAAATTTGTATAATTTAAGCATGTTTGGATTTTCCCACGACCGCCCGGCGCGTAAGCGTCGGGCGGGTCTGTCTATAATACTGCTAAACGCTCTCCAATAAATACAAATGCACTTCCCGTTGTAAATACGAGGGAATTCGGGACTAAATGATAAAATTACGATGAAGAACGCATTGCTTCCGCTTTACGCATTAACTCCATCTGCTCCTTCTGCGCAGCTTCAAGCGCGCGTTTGTAAGCGCGCTTGCGCACGCCGGGTTTGCTGTATACAAAAAAATCATACACAGGGTCAATTCCTTTCTTGGGTCGTGCGCCTGAGTGGTTCTTAAATTTAAATATTTTTAACAAGCTATTGAACATAATTTAATAATAATACATTATTGTGTATTTGTCCATTTTTTTATGTAGTTGTCTATATCATATTTGTTTGTTATATTTGTTTTGTATAAATACCTTTGATTTTTCGTATCCCTCATTACCAAATCAACCCTTACCGTGTCACCATACTCTTCAATTATTGTTTGAACAACTTCTCTAGAATTTATTAAACCCTCCTCAAAAATTTTCCTTGTTATTCTTCGCCCTTCCACCACCTCTCTATCTTGAGTAATTTTCCAAGCAAGTTCCGGATTTTGGTATACATAGTTAATTTGCACAAATCTATTGTGCTTGAGAGCTCTAGATATATTTTTCCGAGCTACACCAATATGCGACAGAGTTCCGTCAAGCAAAAAGTGAATATTGTGCTTAAATACATAATCCAGCACTTTTTCAGTTGCAAGTGACACCGGAAATTGAAATACATAAGAATTTTTGCCCGTATACCCAGGTAAAAGCTCGCGTATTTCATCAGGGTCTATGCGTACGATATTTTGATTTTTAAAATTAATTTTCAAAAAATGTTTTGAGAACTCGGTTTTTCCAGCCCCGGGAGACCCTGCCATAAATATAGCCACAGGAGCAACAGAACTTTTAGAACCTTTAACTATTTTCCGTATTATACAATCCTTATTTGATTTTACATACTCTATCGCTTGTCTCTCAATAAGTTGTTCTTCATTAGTTAAATTCATTATCGGCTTATTATAAATAACAATTACTCCCCATAAACATCCCAAGTAGATTTTACCATTTCCTCCAGAGTGTGTTTGGGCTCCCAGTTTAGTTTCTCTTTTGCCAAAGCAGGGTCTGCAATAACCACGGCCGGATCTCCTGCACGTCTTGGCGCGTTTTGTATTTTCGCCCTTTTGCCTGAGACAAGTTCAAATGCGTCCACCAACTCTTTTACACTAACTCCTTTGCTTGTTCCGAGGTTGAAAACATGGTAGCCCGGCTTTGTATCAAGCGCTCTTATGTGAGCATCTACTATGTCATTTAAGTGAATATAATCTCTTACTGCCGTCTTGTCAGCCGTTGGGTAGTCTGTTCCAAAAATATTAAACTCGCTCTCGTCTTTAAAAGCTTTTGCCAAAATCGGAAAAACATTCTCCGGATTTTTTTCTTTAAAATAAAGTCCGGAATCACCGGCAACATTGAAATAGCGCAGAGAAGTAGCAGATGAGATAACCCCCTTTTCAACAGCAAGCTCTATTGCTTTCTCTTCCATCTCTTTTACCCTACCGTAGGTGGAAAGAGACCCAAGCGGGTCTGTCTCTTTGTACAGTTGATTGTCATTTTCCTTTGGCTTGTAGACAGCGGCAGATGATGAGAAAACCAAAGAAGACACTCCGACCTTGGCCATGGCGGCAAGCAAAGAGATTGTCCCTCCAAGATTGTTTTGAATATATGTTCCAGGTTTTTTTTCACTCTCTTCAACGGACTTAAATGCCGAAAGATGTATCACGGCATCGGGCTTGGTTTCAAACAAAACTTTTTCAGTTTCTTTTTGGTCTGTGAGATCAGTTTGAAAAAGAGTTGCTTTAGGATCAAGTTTTTCTTTTTGGCCCCTGGAGAGATTGTCAATTACAAAAACCTCGTGCTTGTTCTCTATCAGCTTTTTTACTGTTGCAGTGCCGATGTATCCGGCTCCTCCTGTTACAAGTATTTTCATGTTATATGGCTTTAATTATGATAATAACAAACAAAAAAGGTACCAGCAATCCGATAAGCCAGCCTGCAAAAATATCTTTAAAGAAATGCGCTCCGGCAAGAGCGCGAGAGAAAGTTACAACAATCCCCACTAAGAGAAAGGCTATACTAAAAACTAAATGAGACAGACCAATCCAAGGCAAGCCTACGATATAAAGAGCAGTCCAAAGTGGAGCACAAACTGCAAAACTCAAAGAAGCTACAAAAGCCGAGTGCCCGGAAGGGAATGAGTATTTGCTTTTGATAGGAATAAGAAGCTTTATGCTCGGGTTTATCTGATACGGTCTTTTTTGCTTAAAAAGATATTTTAAAGAGAAAGCCGTTGCCCAAGGCAAAAGTATAAAAAGCAAAGCAAACACTGTGGCGGAAAGATCTTCTTTCATATACGATATTTCATCCCAAATTTGGATATAAATTAAAAAAACTAACAACAAAAGAGCTATACCGTATCTTGCCGAAATTACAGTTAAATCTTTTAAAGTCGGATACTTTAAAAGAGTTTGTTGCATCTTTGAGATTGAAAACATTTTCATCATGTTATAACGGTTATTATACCAAAGGAAAAACCCCGAGTATATACTCGGGGTTTTCCTTTCAGCATAAGCTGAGTGTTGCAAGACAACTAGTCTTTCTTCAAGAGAGCTTTCATGTCTCCCTTGAG
>WFWK01000048.1 GCA_015491135.1 Patescibacteria group bacterium
GAAACAAAATGAGCAAAAGCAAGGGCAATGTGATTGACCCGGATGAGGTGGTTGAGTATGTTGGCGCAGATGTGGTTAGAGGTTATCTTGCCTTTATCGGTCCGTACAATGAGCCGGGGCACTATCCGTGGAACCCTGACGGAGTGGTGGCAATTCGGCGATTTCTTGAGCGTGTCTATGGTCTGGCAAGGCGCTTACAAGATAAAAGTGATGGTGAGTTGATAAAACTTTTGCATCAGACCATTAAGAAGGTGCGCGATGATGTTGCTCGTTTGAAATTTAACACTGCCATCTCTGCGATGATGGTGTGGGTGCGAACAGCTGAAAAGCAAGGGGTGGGCAAAGATGAGTTTGCCGTCTTTTTGCGTCTTTTATCACCGTTTGCGCCACACCTTGCCGAGGAGCTGTGGCATTCGCTCGGATTTAAAGATTCTGTACATTTGCAAGAGTATCCGAATTTTGATGAACAGCTTGTGAAAGATTCGGTTGTAAAAGTGGCTGTTCAGGTAAACGGTAAGGTGCGCGCGGAAGTTGAAATATCACCCGATACTGACGAGCAAGAGGTAAAAGAAATTGCTCTTTCAAATGAAAATGTAAAAAAACACATTGAAGGGAAAGAAGTCAGAAAGTTTATCTACGTGCCGGGGAGGATTGTTAATATAGTTGTTGGCTAAAGTAATTCAGTAGATAACCCGCGCGCCCAAAGGGCGCGCGGGTTTTAAACTAACAGCCAAAAAGCTACAAAATGTTTACAGCTAAAAACCAAATAACAGATTCTTTATCCAAACTATCGGCTTTATAATAACTTTTGCTATTGCATCGGTTATATTTTGCGGTTGATCAGTTGGTAAATCATCCACTCTTATAACCCTGTTTTCGGGCGCATCTTTTGTCGGTGGTACAAACAGTGACAAAATCTTTAAAAGCGGGTTTTGGTTTTTATCGTCAAAAATACTTGTTGCTTCGGCAAAAAATGATGAAACCACATCGGCAAGGGCAAAATATTTTTTAGTTGAATTTTCAATAGGATTTCCGTTTTGATCAACTCTTATAGTGTAGGCGACAACCCCGGTAGTTTTTTTAAGAGCCAAGTTGTATGAATTTAGAATTGCCAAATTTATTTTATCGGTTATGTTTACGTGCCCTCTTTTAATCAACTCTTTTTTGAGTTTTGCAAAGTAAAGTGCGTTTTGTGAGACGGTTGGGATTTTTATTTTCTTTATATCATCAATATCAATCTCAGCTTGAGACAAAAACTCACTTGTTTTGATAATGTTTACATGCCCGTTTGATATTTGCTTGATCTCTTGTTTGAGATTTAAAATTCCTCTTACCTGCTCGGCCTTCTCTTGCGCTGCCTCAAGTACAAACAGAGGAATTTTTATCCCATCTTTTCCAACTGTCATAAACGGGTTTTCCGGATCAAGTGAAATTCCATCTTCTATCGCTTCAGCGCCGTAGAGCTCTTTAAGAGCGATTTCATACGGGTATATTTTTGTCTCAGTGTTTGGTCCTTGCACTTCAGTCTGCGGTAACCTACCGGCGATTTGTACAAAAGCGTCCGTAAACGCTTGCCAGGAGTTTTTATCATCAAGTATTCCACCTTCTGGCACAAAAACCACAGTTCCGTCTTCTTTTGCAAGACCAACTCTTTTTTTGCCGTTTTCAACTTTTATTTGCACTATTTTCTCTCCGTTTTGGTCGTACACCTCAACTTCGTTTTGTTTGTAGTAGAGATACTTGAACCCGGCGCTTTCCGCTATTTGCTCAAGTCGTTTTTCCACTTTTTCTTTGTCTTTTAAAAATCCGAGAAAATTTTCCGGATTTTGCGGTTTGTCGTTTGTGAGCACAAGTTTGTCATCTTTTAGTTCTACTTTCGGGAGAGTTTTTAAAATTTCACCTTGAGTTTCCATTTCATGTTTAAATTTTTCTTCAAGTTTGGTTGCTTTTTGCAACTCTCTTTCTTTTACTGAATCTTGTATTCTGTCTCCAAACAAGGCTTTCCAGAGGTCTGATGAGGTTGCTGTTTTTTTGTCTGCGTAGCTAACTTTTTCAAATTTTTTCTCTCGCGCATATTCATAGTTGTTTTGACTGTTTTGGTTTTGCGCCAAGTATGCAAACGTATTACCAAAAATTGATGAAAGAAGTCCACCGTCTGAGTTTTGAGTATTTTGTGTATTTTTTGTTTCTGTTTCCGAGTTGGTTTTTCCAAAGAGTTGCTCGTTTTTATCTTTCAAATATGCCAGGAGCCCGTTTTGATTTTTCTCTTCGGGGGTTTTGACATCAGGTTTTTTAGTATCAGGTTTGTCAGCAGGGGGAGGAGGTGGAGTTTTGTCAGACTCTCCAGGGTTTGAAGGAGGTGTTTTGCCGGCAGGGCCACCAAAGGAGGTACCTGCTGTGCCGTTGCCTGTATCTCCTTGCTTGTCACCTGTGCCTTGGGTGTGTCCTTGAGGTCCTTGAGTTTGTGTTGTTTCTTCTTTCCCGCCATTTCCAAGTATATCGCGTATTGCAGTTTCAGCTTTATCATCGTTTCCATTGCCGGCGCCGGCACCCGCTGATCCCGTGCCTGCACCCGTACCCGCTTGACCTGCAGGAGATGTTGGTGCAGTAGGAGGTGGTCCGGTAGGGGTTGGTGGTTGCGGTGAGTCAAATCCTTGTGTTTCACCAATCGCTTGTTTGATTTTGTTTGATATATCCCCATTGCAAGAGTAGAGACCATACGTGTTTTGTTCTGTATTTTTTTTGTTTTTTGTATTATCTTGAGCAAGTAAAACCGCTGCAACGATTTTTTTTATATTTTTAATAAAGAAAGAATTTGCTTTTGTATCATCTGTTTGCTGTGGAGCTGACTTAAGTTTTATTGGTTGCGCCATTAATTTTTTTGTATATTCATCTAATGTTTTAAAAGTTATACACTGGTTTTTGAGAACCGGACATTTGCTATATTTTTCTAAATATAATTGTATTTCTTTTTTAGTATATACACCTGAATTTTGACCTGTTCTAATTCCGCGAATCATAAAACCGTTTTCAGTAACGCATTGACCATTTATTGTTTGTCTACAAATTGCTTCATTAACTATTGTTTTAATTTCTTCATCAATACACTCGTCTACCTTCTTTCTTGTTTCTTCTTGGAAACATTTGTTAAAGCAAAAATATTGTTCTGTCGGTTCTTTTTCGTTTATAACAAGCCATGCATTATCTCCAATACAACTACCAAAATACTGTTTTGAAGGACCAGTTTTACTAAGATCAATAAAAGCACCGGTATAAGAAAAATTATATTTTTTATTCAACGCCTCTATGCACACCCATTTTTTATTTTGTGATTTGTTACTTGTATTTTGTTCAGCTTGGGATATGGGGGGAATGAAAAAAAGCACAAAAAAGACAAAAAATATCAAATAATACAAAAAGTGTTTATGAAATGAAGTTCTAATTACATTCATTACTTTAAATTATGTAATATAAAACATAAATGTTTATATTGACAAATACTAGTAAATGTGTTTTACTTAACCCAACCTGAACCTTAACAAAAGGAGGATGTCATGCTTTTCTTGAAAAAGATCGTGACCTTCGCTCTGGCTCTTATTTCTGTTTGGGTAACTGTCAATGCAGGAGCAGAAGAGGTTGTAAGAACGGCAAAGAAGTTTGAACTCAAGCCCTTGTTTTTGCTTGATACGGACAAGACTCTGTTCAAGAATATGGAACGCGCACTCCGTAAATGCAAGAGAATGGAAGGTAAAAACAACTTCCACTTAGTGATAACTGGGTATGTTCAAGTTATGGAAAAAAGCCGATATAATGCACTCGCTAAGGTGCATAATATCTTAGGTGTTCCTCATCCTTTTTATAACAGTAAAGTTGGAGTGTTGTGGTATAAAAATCGCTTAATTTGCTCGAGCAAGCCCCTGGTCAATTTTCGTATAGACAGGCTTGCTCAAATGGAGGCCATGAAGGAGCATGGAGCCAAGGCGATAGCTCTAACTCCTAACCCGTTTTACAAACAGTATAAAATAGAAAAACTAGAGGAGACCATGTGGAAAGCCAATGGTTTCTGCTCATTATCATTTGACTTAAGGTTCCCTAAAGCGAAGGGTACTAAACATTTTATCATGCTCCTAGTTTGGAACGGCGACAACGATGGTTCGGGTGCCGGATGGATTACCCGCTCCATCGGTTGCGCCAATGTTCCTTTCTCGCTCCCGACTCGCCCTCTTTATGCAAAAGAGAAGGGGAGAGGGAGCTAACGCTTACACCCCACCGCCTCAACGAGACGGTGGGGTTTTTAAGTGCAATATTGAAAAATATCAACAAGTATGTATTACTTAAACCAATCTGAACCTTAACAAAAGGAGGCATCCGATGAAGAAGCTTGTTACATTTGCTCTGGCTGCAATGACCTTTTTCGGAACTTCCGCTTTTGCGGAAGAGTATACAATCAAAAAAGGGTTGAAAATTCCCCCATTCGGCTATACGAAAGCCGACACAATTTCCAAAACAAAAATGTTCATGCAGTACTATACAAGTCTTAGTGTACACTTGTGCACTGCATTGTTCGATACAACCAAACCATACCCTATTATGGGTATGAAGGTTGATATCAAGTACAAGAACAAAAAGGACGGCCTGTACCTGGACAGCTTCGCGTACAGACGCGAGCTTTTGTGCAAGCCCAAGCCGGTGCTTAGGGTTGCGCTCGGCACTGAGCCCATGCAAGATCTTTTCCGTGCTTTTATAACAATAAGAAAAAATCCAGGGGTCAATGATGAGCCCTACAAGGGTTATATAAGAACCATGGCCATAAATGAGCGTGAATACAGAGAGAAGGTGGCTTTTAACGTTGCGCTCTATTGCGGTATGGTAGGTGAGAGTCCGCCGTATCCATACGCATATACGTTTTTAACGGCGACATATGTAAATATATCCCCGTTTCGTATGGTGTCGCGCTACTTCATGAAAGTTGACGGATGGAACTGGTACGGATTTGTTGAATGCTTCCGTACCAAAAAAGAGCGCGACGAGTTTGCTCGCATTCAGAGCAAACGTTTCGGGGTTGAAGTGAAGTAGCACACCAAACCCCACCGCCTCAACGAGACGGTGGGGTTTTTAAATTACAAGATTCGATCTTGTAAGGTTGATATGGTGTTAAAAGTTTAGTATCACTTAAACAGTCAAGCAGTCTTGAGATTCCACAAACTAAAAGGAGAGTGACATGAAGCGCTTCGCAGTTTTTGTCTTGCTCGTCGTTTTCTTCTCGTTTCCTGCCGGCGCGCAGGAGTGCAAAAACCCGGTTCCGGCCGGTTGGGCTTGCACGCAGAAATTCTGCTGGGTGGAAAAGTATCAAGAGGAGATCTTGTCCGAGCTCAAGGCGACAAACAGAGAAGCTTTTGAGATGGTCAAAAAATATATGTCTCTTCCCAGATACACTTGCGCCGACATGGTTAAGAGAAAAGAGGAGCCGAACCTGTTTCCTCTGAATAACTCGACCTTTCGAATAAAACAGAAGGAGGAGATTCCTTGGTGTCCAGCTCCTACTCCCAAGCCTGCTTTTGTCTCGTAAGTGTAGCCCCGCATCATTTGATGCGGGGCGTTTTCTTGAACACTTTTAAATTTTGCGTATAAAGTTAGATAGTCTGCAACTTTAAAAAGGAGGACAAGAAGTGTACGAGGCCAAAGAGAAGCTCTGCAAGCTAATTAACAAAGCTTTAGGTGTTCAAGAGAGGGTAGATCCTCAGCAACGCAAAGTGGCTCTTGTTGTTGAGGGTGGAGCGATGGGCGCTGTCGTCTCCGGCGGTATGATGCTTTGGTTGGAGAGAATGGGTTTAAACGATGGTTTTGATTTTGTGATAGGCGCATCAGCCGGAGCGCTCTCAGCCCCTTATTTTGTAGCCAAACAAGCTAGGGAAGGGCTTCCCATATACTGGGAGCATATAAACAACGGCAAGTTTATCAAAAACCCGCTTGGGTTTTTACTTTTTGGCAGGCCTCTGTTTTCGCTTGAGTATTTGGTAGATGAGGTATACACAAAAAAGGTTCCTCTTGATTTTGAGGCGGTTTTACAAAGCGGGAAATTTGTAGCTGTGGCAACCGATGTTGAAACCGGAGGTCCGGTCGCTCTGTCGAACTTTAAATCTGCTGAAGAGATTAAAATTTCAATAAAAGCAAGCGCTTGTTTGCCGGTTTTGGGAGGGCCTCCCGTTGAGTTTAGAGGCGATCGGCTGTGGGATCCGATTCTTTCGGAGCCTATTCCGGTTGTAACGGCAAAAAACTTGGGGTGCACCGATGTTGTTGTACTGCTTTCAAGTCCCGTATCAAAATTTAGACGGAATAAAAATAAAAAAGGAACCCATTGGACTCCGTCTAAATTCATCAAGGGACTTTTAATGAAGAAGGCGCTTACTAGTCTTAACTCTGAGTTTCCACTTTTGGCAAGAAAAATGTTTTATGCCGGAGTGACAAGGCATAAAATGATAACCGATGAGATTGAAAAAATTAAAGAAAGTGGGGTCAGGGTTGTGCTTGTTGAGCCAAAGCTACGAGTTTCAATGTCTGAAAAAAGGGCAGTAACCCTGCAACAAGGAGCGCAAGAGGGGTTTCGCGCCATATCGTCTGTTTTTGGTGTTGAATAAATTGACCCTCCCGCGCGCGTAGCGCGCAGGAGGGTTTTGTTATATACTAAAGGCATGCAAGC
>WFWK01000049.1 GCA_015491135.1 Patescibacteria group bacterium
GAAAGAGGAGACCCTGTAACTGTTCGTTGGAATGTTAAGTATTCAACAGAGCAGTCTCTAACTTTTGACCTTAACCTTGGTGTTGATGAAGAGTACACTGAGAAATCAGGAGAGGTGGTAATATACCCTGAAAACAGTGGATATGTTGTTCTTGAGGCGACAGGGAAGGGAGAAGGAAACACTTGTTCAAAAAGAGTTAATATAACTGTTCTTAACCCAAGAGGTGAGGGGAAATTCCCTCCAACTGTCTCTTGCACACCTCAATTTATAAAATCAGGAAACCCGACGGAGATAAACATAAGCTGGCAGTGCAGAGGAGGTAGCGCCAAATATACAACTTCTGAGAACTTTAGTACAGGTGGTGATATTGCAGGCAGTAGCACAAAAACGGTGCAAGACACCACAGAATTCAAAGTTAGCTGTTACGATGAAAATGATAACTGGCTGGGCTCCAACAGTTGTACCGTTAAGGCCGAAAATCCTTTGTTTGAAATAATTGCATACCCGGAGGAAGTGGAGCGAGATGAGAAAACAAGGATTTCATGGGGTTCAGTAGGTATGACAACCTGCAGGGTGGATGGGCCCAACGGCTTCTCATACGAAGCGCAAAATGCCGTTGTCATAACCACACCGTTTACTGATGAAAATGATGAAAGCGAAGCCGTCTTTACAATTCAATGTGCTTCAAAGTATGGTGGATCATACTCACAAGATCTTGTAGTAAAGCGCAAATAAAAAAGGTGACACATAATTTGTGTCACCTATATCGCTTATTCCAAAGGAAGGAAAGTAATTTCTTCCCCATTTATTTGTAGAGTTATTTCTTCTCCTTCTTGGTAGGCCTTTGCAATATCACTTGCTTTAGGTGCTTTTTCTGATATACATATAATATCAACGTTGTTGCACCTGGTTTCGTATCCGATTGGTGTTACCATTAGTAAAATACTTCCGTTTTCCACTGAGAAGAAAGAGGGTGTTTGTGCGGGGTTTGAAAACAGTTGCATTAGTTGTAGCTTTTGTTGTAATACGTTTTCAATATAGCTGGCGATTTCTATATCATTTCTGGAACATAACCCAGTTTGCTCACATTGCATTTGTGCACACTGATAGTATTCCATTTTATCAAGTAAGTCCTCTATAACTGCAGATATAGCGGTTTTGATAATATCTAAACCCTCGGTTGAGTACAACATGTTTTTTCCTCCTTTTGCTAAGGTTCCCGAAAGCAAGTTACCAGAAAGTTTAAAGAATTTCAATTTTGAACTTGAAGTTATTTGCAAGCATGTTATATTACGAGTGCGCAAAATGCGCTTTTTGTTCTTTTATCGCAATATTTCCGCGCACTTCTGCGTTAAGTCCGCGAAGTCTGCGAATAAATTGCGAAGCAATTTATTAACCGCCCATAGCTCAGCTGGTAGAGCAGCGGGCTTTTAACCCGTGTGTCCCAGGTTCGAGTCCTGGTGGGCGGACACGGAACAAAGTGGAGTGGCCGAACACAGCAGAGCAAACCAAGCCGTTATTGTAATTAACAGCTTGGCAAGCTGCTTCGCTTCTCTTAAAGACCGAAGAGTCTATGCCCCCCACTACTTCTTTAAACACACCCTCTGTTGCGATTGTTTAGTGATTGAGCGCAATTGCTCTTTCGTGGTGATAGAGCTGACAGTGAAAGTAGTGGGGGCTGGTGGATGATAAAAAATACAATGGTCCGCATCCATTCAGTGAAAAGTGGAGTAGAGTGAATTTATGTGCTCCCGGTAGGAATCGAACCTACACTACGGGCTCCGCAAGCCCGCGTTCTATCCATTAAACTACGGGAGCATGCACCTACTTTAGCAAATTTTTTCCGTAAAACAACCGAGCCCCATTTCCGCTTAAAACAAATTTAAGCGCCAAATTGAATGCGGTATCAGGTGTTTTTTATATTTACATATTATAATGGTTTAATGGGGCTCGGTGAACATGGAGCTTGCCAAGTCCTAAGCAATATTTAGGGTTTGGCTTATTTGGGAACAAATCTAATCAAAAACCCAGCATATCGGCCAAACGCTCATATACCGGAGTTTCAAAATCTTCTTCTTTAGCTTTACTCTGCAAAGCCTCTCTCACTTGGTTTTTTAGTTGATAAGGTACTGATATTTGCAAGTAGGGGCGCGCAATATTTTTGGACAATATTTTTAAAGTATTTGTATCATTATTTATCCAAAACTTCTCCAAACTGTCATAGTTTATGGTTACATTTCCAAGACGTATTCCGCTTTCGTCAATTACAACATCAACAACTCCGGGCTCGTGTTTGGATATCAAATAAAGTGTTGCAAAAGCTACAATAGAGAGTATTCCAAACAAAAAATTTCCCAAAAACACCGATGCCACGGCAACGGCAAAAACAACAATTCCACCTGCAATAAACCAATCTTTACTTTTATTTATCTTTTTATGTTCTTTCACTGACCACTTTATTTGCATATGATTATTGTACATTATGTTTTGTTAAAATAAACTACAGTTTTAAAAGAGATAATTTATTGTTGGAATAAGCTTCGTAGCATTGTATACTTTGTCTATGTTCGCTTTTTTAACTGGAGAAGTTTTTTATTGTGGAGACGAGTATATAGTGTTAATGGTTGGCAAGGTTGGGTTTAAGGTTTTTGTAAACTCGCCAATAATTGAGAGTTGCTCCAAAGGTGAGAAACTTAGCTTATATATACATACAAATGTCAGAGAAAACTCCATTGATTTGTATGGATTTAAAACAGAAGAAGAACTTAATCTTTTTGAAAAACTTGTATCTATATCGTCAATAGGTCCAAAAACAGCGCTTTCTATTCTTTCATATTCGGTGGAAGAAATACAAAATGCGATTCAAAGAGGAGATATTGATTTTCTTTCCACGGCACGTGGGTTGGGCAAAAAAGGAGCCAAGCGCATTGTAATTGAACTGAAAGACAAAATTTCAACATTTGATTTTACCGTCGAAAATTCTGAATATAAAGAAGCGCAAGAAGCACTCTCTTCAATGGGTTACAAAAAGAGTGAAATAACCCCGGCCCTTAAGGAGGCAAAAAAAGAGGGTGGTAAAACCGTTGGTGATTTAATAAAAATCGCGTTAAAATATTTGTCAAAGTAGCTTATGTTTAAAAAAATATTGTGGCTTTTGGTATTTTTGGTAATTTTTTTGGCCATTTTGTCATTTATAAAAGAGTACGGACCTTCTTCATCTGAGAAGGTGGGCGAGAATTTATTTGAATTCCAAAATAAATTTATGCAGGATATGCAAAACATGGTTCAAGGAGTTGCTCTTGAAAATCCGATGTTTGATGGTGGTCAAGAAGGGTTTGTAAAAGTTCAATATTTTGGAGACCCGTCTCCGTATAAAGGTTTGGTTACAATAAACACTTCGGAATCTAGACCGGATGAAGCTTCTCCTGACAGGGAGTTTATAGTATTTGAGGCTTCACCTGAGCTTTCCGGTCCTGTCTCTTTGTATGGGTGGTCACTGCAGAGTATGGTCTCGGGAGTGAGGGTGTTTATACCTGACGCTGTGGAAGACTTAACCCTTTACGATGTAAACAAGACATACATACCAATTGTGTTACCCGGACAGAAGGTGATTGTAAACTCAGGTCAATCACCAATCGGCGTTTCTTTTTTAACCAATAAATGCACCGGATTTCTCTCTGCTTTCCAAAGGTTCTATCCGCCACTTGAGCTTAGATGCCCTTATCCGACCGAGATAGTGCCTCCAACACCCAAAAACATAAATACACTGGGACAAGAGTGCATGTCATTTATTGAAAACGATCTGCGACGTTGCCAGTACCTGACAGATGAGTTGGCAGAAGATTATGAGCTCTCAGGAGTGTGCAAATCAGCCCTTAAGGGTGTGTTTACCTACACATTTTGCAGATCTCGTTTTAAAAATTCAAAAGATTACTTCAAAAATTCAAACTGGAGACTTTTTGTAGGTTCTTCTCGTGAACTTTGGAATAACGAATATGATGTTATAAGGCTTCTTGATGCTGAAGGTAGGGTGGTTGATGTATGGAATTATTAGAATGAGTTCCATTGTTGTATTGTTCAAACAAAAATACTCGCCCGATGCGTTGCATCGGACTCGTTTTTTGTTTGCCTGCCCAGCTCCACTTTCCAATTCAATCCTAGAACATCACTACATAAGCCCATGGGCGCTCATGGTTGGTTAAAGTAAAATATTTCTTTTTAAGAAAGTGGGGCCGTGGCGGAGGAGGTGGGACTCGAACCCACATGGGCAAAGCCCGCCTGTTTTCAAGACAGGTCCGTTACCAATTCCGGGCACTCCTCCGGATGTGTAAATATTAACAAAAAATATTGCAAAAGCAAAAAAAATGTGTAGTATATTCAAATATGGCAAATAAAAGATCGGCAAAAGAAGAGTTGCGAAAAGCGCAAAGGCGCTTTGTTTTTAACTTGCGTCGTAAACGTGCAATGAAAAGTGCTGTGAAAGAGTTTCGTAACCTGATAGCTGAAAAAGCTTTTGATAAAGCGGAAGCATTCATACCAACTCTATACAAAGCAATAGATAAAGCCGCCAAAAGAGGTGTAATAAAGAAAAACACCGCAGCTCGCAAAAAATCTCGCTTGATGAAAGCGTTGCTTTCGGCAAAGTAACATGCTTTTGGCTGTTGATTTCGGGTCTAAAAAGGTGGGCATAGCAATTTCCGATGAGGGTGAGAAATTTGCTGTGCCTTTTTCCATTTTAAAAAACGATAATAACCTTTTGGAGGAAGTTTTAAAAATAGTAAAAGATTATTCAATTACTTTGGTTGTTGTGGGAAAATCCGTTAATTTGTCCGGTATCCCCAATAAAATACAAAAAGATGCCGAAGCTTTTGCAGAGCGTCTGAGAGCTTCGGGGATAGAGGTTGAGTTTTTTGATGAGAGATTTACAACCGCTCAGGCCAAAGAAATACAAAATATCAACAAAAAACCCAACAGTCGATCTAAACAAGCTACAAAACCTCTTGATGACAAAGCGGCGGCAATTATTTTGCAAGATTTTCTGGACTCACGCCAAAAATAAATTAAAATATAATCATGGATGAAATATCATACAATGATTTTGCAAAGCTAGACATCCGCATCGGTCAAGTACTGAAAGCCGAACGTCTTGAGGACTCTGACAAACTTATAAAATGTTTGGTTGATTTTGGTACCGAGCAAAGGACCATAGTTTCAGGACTTTTTCCTTACATAAAACCTGAAGAGCTGGAGGGTAAAAAATTCCCTTATGTTGTAAATTTAAAACCCAGAGAAATATTTGGCGTTTTAAGTGAAGGAATGATTTTGGCAATATCCGGTGATGAAGGACCGGTGCTTTTGGAGCCTTCAGATGACGTAAGCCCGGGAAGCAAAATTTCATAAACAATATTAACCACCGTTTTTGTGTAATCACAAAAACACTCCACTGATTCATGGTATAATTTTTGCATGCAAAAACCTGCAATTTCAAAAATATGGAGATTGTTTCCTCCAATTGAATTTTTGTATATGCCAACCGGGGCGATTGATTTTTCAAGTTCCTCCATAAAATACATGGAAGCTAAACTTTCAGCCGAAGGTTACATACCTTTCAATAAACAAAAAATAGATATAGATGCCGGAGTTATAATAGACGGAGCTGTTGCCGATGAAGAGGCTTTGATTGAACATCTTTCACAGTTAAAAACAAAAAGAAAATTTGTCTCAATAAGTATTCCTGGCGAGAGGGCTTTTTTGTTTACCGTTCCGGTTAAACATGCCGATGAGTCAATTGAAGATTTGGTCAATTTTTCGCTTGATGAGAATGTTCCGCTAGACTCCAGTTTGACAATAGCGGATTATGAGTTGATTAAAAGAGGTGGCAAAACTTTTGTATCGGTCGTTGCCTATGAAGATGAAGTTATTCAGTCATATATTCGCCCTCTCTCTTACGCCGGTTTTGAAGTTGTACGGGTTGAACCCGAGTCATTTGCTATTGCTCGCTCTGTTGCTCCGAATAAGGAGGGTACTTTTATGATAATTGATATAGGAGCGAACAGAACAAATATAATAGTTTCAGTCGGTAGTGTGCCGGTTTTTTCAGCAAATGTGAATTTTGGTATGAGAGAGATAACAGAAAAAATCATGGACGCTTACAACTGCTCTTTGGAAAAAGCCTACGACATTCAAAATCATGTGGGAATTCAAACTGACAATAAAACCTTAAAAAGAGATATTAAAATTCACATTAAAGAGATGGTTCAAGAAATATCCAAACACTACAATTTCTGGGACTCAAGAAGAGACAAAAATGGTAATCGTATTGAAAGAATTGAAAATGTATTTTTAAGTGGGGGTGGGGGAGCTCTTTTGGGTTTGAAGGAAGAAATATCAAGCAAGTTGCATGTTTATGTGGAGCACGCAAACGTTTGGCAACATTTGTTTGATTTGAATAAAAGAGTTCCAAAAATAAGTCGCACTGCTTCTTTGCAGTATGCCGCCACTGCCGGGCTTTTAGTAGCTGATATAAATTCTTGCTTATGAATTTACTTCCCAATCGGCTAAAAATTTTGCAAAAATGGAGAGTGCGTTTAAGGGCAATTTTGACAGTGCTTGCACTTGTAAATTTTGTTCTGCTAACTGCGTTTTTTGTCACCGTACCCATGTTTTTTTGGACAAACTTAAAAATAAAAGAATTTAAAAATGAATTGACTCAAACCAAATCAAATATAGATATTTCCAAATACAGGGAAGATCTAAAACATATTAAAGATATGATTTCAAAAATAGAATCAATAGATAAGATAAGAGACGATGCTTTGGTGGATGATATTTTTGTTTTATCTGAATCAGCATTTTTAAATGGAGGAATAAACATTACTTCTTTTAAAAGTTCTTTGTCAAAAGACGGAAAGGAGGTAAATATCACCATATCTGCAACAGCGAAAAACAGGGACTACATCTCAATGTGGCAGAAAACAATTAAAAAAAGCGGCAGGTTTAAAGAAGTTTCTTTACCAATTTCTTCACTTGCTCAAAAAGAAAACATTTCATTTGTGCTAAAATTAAAAAGAGACAAATATGATAAGAAGAATTAAAACACATATTTTTTTACTCTTGTTCTTTACTTTAACTTTGGCCTCTTTTTTTAGTTTATGGTGGTGGATGAGAGGCGAGTTTAAAAGCAAAAAAACGGAACTTTCTTCAATACAAAAAGAAGTTGCTCAGTTAAAGTTTAGGGAGCTTTATGCCAAATCGTTTGACTCTTTGTTGAGTGAAATAAGCGAGCAAGAGCAAGAGTTACTCAACTTATTTGTCTCAGAAGATGATATACCGACTGTCTTAGAGAACCTTGAGCAAAATGATTTTTTAAAAAGAACCAACATGGAGATAAGCTCCCTGAAGCCCAATAATGAAAGTATTATCATAAAGATTAAAGGTATTGGCTCTTTTGTATCTACTGTCAAAGCGCTGGATTATTTGGCTAATATTCCGAAAGTCGCTTTTCTAAAATCATTTAATTTAACTTATCAAGACAATGTGACTTTATGGAAATATGAAGCGGAAGTTGTTTTATTAAAAAAATAGAACTTATGCAAAATCAGACACAAATTAAAACACCTTTGTACTTCATCAAGAAAATTGCAAATTCTATAAAATTGAAATGGAAACAGTTTAAGGAAGGAGTTTCTTGCGCTACGTTTTTGATGAAGGTGTGGATTGTTGCCGTTGTGCTGTGGATTGCTGGTTTGTTTGTTGTAACTTTTATCTCAGGTGTTTATTCTTTTGATAATTTACTGTCAAATTTTACCGTACCGTCAATTGAATCTGTACAAAAACAACAACTGGAAAGCCTGCTTGAATATTTCAACCTGAGAAAGGATGGAAAATCTTTACACACCAATTACGCGGAACTGATAGATCCGGCTTTTATTTTCATTCCCGAGAAGTAATGGACAATAGCGCAATTTTGCATTATTATGAGCCCACTGTCCCCGTAGTTTAATGGATAAAACAGGTGGCTTCTACCCACCCGATGGGGGTTCGAGTCCTCCCGGGGACACATAGAATATTAAACCCCCAAAGCAACGCTTTGGGGGGTTTTTGATATTCTTGGCATCGGGAGGACTCGAAAAAAGGCGC
>WFWK01000050.1 GCA_015491135.1 Patescibacteria group bacterium
GTGACGTTTTTGATGTTTCAGTATTTGAGCCGGGAGATGTGGTGGCGGTATCAGCTGTTTCAAAAGGAAAAGGGTTTCAAGGTGTTGTTAAAAGACACGGATTTGCAGGTGGAAGAAGATCTCACGGTAACAAACACCACGAAAGAGCTCCGGGTTCAATTGGCGCTACCGGTCCGCAAAGAGTTTTTAAGGGCCAAAAAATGGCAGGACGCATGGGAGGAGAAAAGGTGACGGTGAAGAATTTGAAAATACTTCAAGTTGATCAAGAAATCGGTGCCCTGGTTATCTCCGGCGCGATTCCCGGACCAAAAGGTGCTTTGGTTGAGATAAAAACAATTAAGTAACGCTTATGAAAGTAGCAGTATACAACATACAAGCAAAAAAGGTCTCAGATATAGATGTGCCGGAGATCCTGTTTGATGCAAAATACAATGACAGTTTGCTTTCACAAGTTGTCTTGGCAATGCAGGCCAATGCTCGCACGCCAGTTGCTCACACAAAAACCAGAGGGGAAGTCTCAGGAGGAGGAAGAAAGCCGTGGAAACAAAAAGGAACCGGTCGCGCAAGGCACGGATCTATAAGAAGCCCGATTTGGGTAGGTGGTGGTGTAGCTCACGGTCCTCGCAATGATAAAAGCTACAAACAAAAAATAAACAAAAAAATGCGCGCGAGAGCCCTTGCATTAGCTCTTACACACAAACTTGCAGACAATGAAATTTTGTTTGTTGATGACATGAAATTTGAAGAGCCAAAGACTGCAAAGGCAAAAGAAATACTTACAAAACTTGCAACCATTGAAAATTTTGATGTACTTGTAAACAAAAAATATAACGCAACCTTAATAGTTGTTCCCGAAAAAGATAAAACTCTACAGAAAAGTTTCAGCAATTTTGGAAATACACATGTTATGATTGCATCAAACCTAAACCCGGTTGAGACTTTGAGGTATAAAAGGGTGATATTTGTAAATCCGGAGAAGGTAATAGAGGTATTGCAATCACGTTTTGAAAAGTAATATTTGGCTTATGGCATTGTTTAAGAATAAAAAACAAGAAGAAAAAAAAGAAAAAGAGGCGTCAAAGAAAGATGAAGCGCAATCTCCGGTAATTAACTCTGGTGATATCTCTTGGGTGATAGAGTCACCTTTTATTTCGGAGAAAGCTTTTTCTGTAGTTGATAAAAATGTTTATGTTTTCAAGGTTAACAAAAGAGCTAACAAGAAACTGATTAAAGAAGCGATAAAAAAGTACTACAAAGTGGAGCCTATTAAAGTAAACATTGTTAACTTACCACCCAAGAAGAAAATTTCATGGAAAACCGGAAAAGTGGGCAAAACAGCAAGTGTTAAAAAAGCATACGTGTATTTAAAGGATGGAGATTCCATAAGTTTAATTTAGGCATATGAAAAAATACAAACCAACAACACCGGGACGCAGAGGAATGACAGCTATTTCATACAGGGAAATATTGACAGCTGTAAAGCCTTTGAAGTCTTTGGTAAAAGGATTCAAAAGAGGTGTGGGAAGAAATCACCACGGGCGTATAACTGCTCGTCATCGTGGCGGTGGACACAAAAGAAAGTATCGCTTGATTGATTTTAAATATGACAAGAAAAATATTCCCGCAAAACTTGAAACCATAGAGTACGACCCAAACAGAAGCGCTTTTATAGGGGTCGCCTTGTATGCAGATGGAGAAAGAAGATACATTGTAGTACCCCAAAGCCTAAAAGTAGGGGATGAATTTATAGTCTCAGAAGATGCCAAAATTAAAGTTGGAAACAGATTGCCCTTGGGTAAAATACCGGTTGGTACTTTTGTTTACAATGTTGAGCTAAAACCCGAAGGTGGCGCAAAGCTTGCGCGTAGCGCGGGAAACTACATTGAGGTGATAGCGCATGATGCCGGCTACACTCACTTGAAAATGCCTTCAACAGAAGTTAGGAAAGTTCTATCCACCTGTTGGGCAACTGTTGGTGAAGCTTCAAACCCGGAGCACAAACTCGTAACAGTTGGAAAGGCCGGCCGTGCAAGGCACATGGGTATTCGCCCAACCGTTCGCGGAGCGGCTATGAACCCGGTTGATCACCCGCACGGTGGTGGTGAAGGGCGTGCCGGACGCGGACACAGAAGACAACGTACAAAATGGGGTAAGCCTGCCGGTAAGGGGCAGAAAACCCGTCGCGCAAAGAAATATTCAGACAAATTTATTGTCTCTCGTCGTAAAGTCGGCAAAAAATAGACATGTCCAAACGTAGAACAAAAATTCTGGCTACAGTCGGCCCCGCTTGTTCGGTGTCGGTGTTAAGAGAGATGATAAAAAAAGGTGGACTTTCGGCTGTTAGATTTAACTTCTCCCACGGTGATTTTAAAGAACATGGGGAGAGACTATCTATGGTCAAAGAAGCAATGGAGAAAGAGGGTAAAACTGTCGCTCTGCTTCAAGACCTTTCCGGCCCCAAAATAAGAACCGGGGAGTTGGAAGATGAATTCGTTACTCTCAAGAGGGGACAGAATCTTGTTTTAACCACAGACAGCATTATAGGAAACGGTGAGATAATAAGTGTAAATTACAAAAACTTGCCAAAAGATGTTAAAAAAGGTGACAGAATACTCCTTAATGATGGTAAGCAGTGTTTAATTGTTGAAAAGATAAAAGACAACAAGATTTACACAAAAGTAAAAGTTGGCGGAAAAATAACACACAAAAGAGGAGTAAATTTGCCGGACTCCACACTTTCTTTGTCATCATTTACCAAAAAAGATAGGCAAGACCTGCGCTTTGCGATAGCCAATAATTTTGATTTTGTAGCCTTGTCTTTTGTGCAAACACACAAAGATGTTAAAGCTTTGCGCAAAGCTCTAAAAGAGGCAAAAAGTCAAATAAAAATAATAGCCAAAATAGAGACAAAAAGCGCCATTGATGATCTGGATAAAATAATTCATTACGCAGACGGGATAATGGTTGCCCGTGGTGATTTGGCGGTTGAAGTTGGCCCTGAAAAAGTTCCGATGCTTCAGAAAAAGATGGTGAAAAAGGCCAACAATGCCGGTAAAATAGTTATAGTTGCAACCCAGATGCTTGAGAGCATGATAGAATCACCGACTCCAACCAGAGCGGAGGTTTCAGATGTTGCAAATGCTATTTTGGATGGGGCGGATACTGTTATGCTTTCTGCAGAGACCGCTGTTGGAAAGTATCCTTCAGAGACGGTCCAGACAATGTCTGAAATTGCCAAAAATACCGAGAGTTTTATGATTTTCTCCAAAAGACTTAGCAAGCCATTTGCATCCGCGATGTGCTCTGAGATAAATGAAGTTACGGCACGACATGCAGCAAAGATAGCTCACGAGCTTGACGCAGATGCTGTTGTAGCTTTTACAGAAACAGGAACCACAGCGCAAGCTATCTCAAAATTCAGAATTAAACAACCGATTTTTGTGATAAGCCAAAATGAAAAAACCCTCATTCAAACAAATTTAATTTTCGGAGCATTTCCGTTGTCTTTGGTAAAATTGCATAAAGATGATGATGTTATCTCTATAGCACGAAAAGTCTTGATAAAAAATAAAATTATTAAAAAGGGATCGAAAGTTGTAATAGTTTCAGGAAGTATTTTTGGAAAACCCGGCGAGACAAACACCATAACCTCAATCACCATATAAACTAAACTTGGCATTGCAATTTGCGTGCACAATGTTAACTTAAAAGTAGAACAATTGCACAGGAGGTGAAAATGTCTCTTCCCGTTCATAAAGTTATGCAAATTTTTTTGTCTTACGATGTGCAAGATTGGGAAATTTATGCAATAGAGAATGGTTTTTTCGGTTGCAGAAGCGATGAGCTGTGGAAATACAAGGCCAACCTTCCTTGCAGTGATGAGTTGTATCTTGAGCTTTTATTTTTTGTGCGCGATGGTATTCATATACTCTCTGTAATGGATGAAAATAACACGGTTTTACTGCAAAGACAATGGAGAACTTAATTTATAAAACAGCGAGAACTTTCTCGCTGTTTTTATCTGGCAAATATCCCTAACGATAATAAATCATAACTTTTCAAAAATTTGACTTTTGGTTTTTTTCGCGTAATATAGTTGCACGCTCACAGAGCGTTTTTTTACTACGTTTAACTATGACAAGATCACTTAAAAAAGGTCCATACGTAGACCCGAAATTGTTAAAAAAAGTTAACAAACAAAACCCGGACGACGGGCCCATAAAAACATGGGCGCGCAGAAGTCAGATTCCGCCGGAGTTTGTCGGATACACTTTTCTTGTACACAACGGTAGAAAATTTATAGAAGTAAAAGTATCCGAGGAGATGGTGGGGCATCGTTTGGGGGAGTTTGCGTTTACAAAAACATTCCACAGACACGGTGGTAAGTTGATGAAAGAGCTTGAACAGAAAAAACGTGAAGCGGAAATTGCCGCTGCAAAAGCAGCAAAAGCTGCCGCCAATAAATAATGAATATCATGAAAGCGTTTTTGAAAAATTATAGACAATCACCAAGGAAAGTGCGCTTGCTCGCCGATTTGATTCGTGGAAAAGAGGTTGCTCAAGCCAAGCTTCTTTTGAAATTTTCAGATAAAAAAGCAGCGCGCGCCGTTTTAAAACTTTTAAATTCTGCTGTTGCAAATGCCTTACAAAAAGGAGCTGACGAGAAAAAATTAGTTGTAAAAGAGGTTATTGTAAACGAGGGAATGAAATTGAAAAGATACATGCCGAGAGCTTTTGGGAGAGCGACACCTTTTTGGCGCAGAAGCAGTTACATTTCAATAAAATTAGAAGAAAAAGCAAATAACAGTTAATTATGACCCACGTAGTTCACCCATACGCACACAGACTTGGAGTTATACGCGATTGGAAATCGCGCTGGTTTACACTTAACCCCAAAAAATACAGAGATCAACTCAAAGTTGATACAACCATAAGAGAATTTTTAAAAACTCGTTTGCGCGGGTACTATGTTGACTCCATTGAAATAGAAAGAGACAACAAATATGTAAGGGTAATAATAAAAACTTCAAGACCGGGAATGGTTATCGGAAGAAACGGTGAAGAAAGTGAAAAAATTCTAAAAGAGATAAAAAAGAAAGTTAAAAAACTGCGCCTGCAAACTGAGGTTCCCGAGATTAAAATTGATGTGGAGGAAGTAAGATCACCTGAGTCTCACGCTGCTATTGTGGCATACATGATAGCTGAAGGTTTGCAAAAACGTTTGCCTCACCGAAGAGTAATGAAGCAGGTTATAGAGAAGGTAATGGCAAATCGTGATGTGAAAGGAGTTAGAATACGTGTCTCCGGCAGATTAGGTGGTGCTGATATGGCGCGTGCAGAAGAGCTCAGGCGCGGAAGAGTTCCTCTGCAGACTTTGCGTGCCGATATAGACTACGCTCAAGAGTATGCAATGATTCCGCAAGGTAAACTGGGAATCAAAGTCTGGATTTACAGAGGAGATATATTTGATAAAAAGTAAGGCTTATGTTGTTTCCTAAAAAAGCAAAACATAGAAAATGGCAAACAGGGCGTAAAAATCCCAAAAAACGTATTCGCCCGGAGACTCGTGGTACTACTGTATCTTTCGGCTCTTTCGGGCTGAAGGCAACCTCTCAAGCTAGGGTAACCTCAAATCAAATTGAGTCTGCGCGTCGTGTGATTGTAAGAACAATCGGTAAAACCGGTAAAATGTGGATTCGCATTTTCCCTGATAGACCGTTTACCGCCAAAGCCGCAGAGGTGGGAATGGGTAAAGGAAAAGGTGATCCGCAAGGTTATGTTTTTGATGTAAGACCGGGAAGGGTATTGTTTGAGGTTGATGGAGTTCCGGAAAGTGTGGCTCGCGAAGCGCTTCGCAAGGCTGGAACCAAAATGCCACTTACAACAAAAGTTGTAGCGCGTGTATAATTTTGGCTTATGAAAATGAAAGATATCAAAAAGAAAACGGAAAAAGATTTATACAAAGAATTGCAAAAAGCTCGCGAGGCGCTAAGAGGGTTTCGTTTTGGTTCAGCCGGATCGCACACCCGGGACACAAAGGAAGGAAGAGAGCTTAAAAAAACAATTGCCCGCATCTTGACGGAATTAAATCAACGAGTAAAATCAAACAGCTAATATGGAAACAAAAACACAAAAAGGAAAAGTATTAAGAGGGACAGTAGTTGGTACTGCCATGCAAGATACCGCAAAGGTTGAAGTTGCGCGTTTTGTGAAGCACCCGCGCTACAAGAAATTCATCAAAAGAATTAAAAAATATTTGGTGCACGATAAGGGTAATACCGCTTCCGTTGGAGATATTGTTGAAATACAAGAGAGCAGACCGATTTCAAAAAGAAAGCATTTTGTTTTAAAAAGAATTATAAAATAGGCTTATGTTGCAACCGCAGACAATAGTGAAAATTACAGATAACTCAGGTGGTAAAATAGGAAGAATTTTTAAAGTTCTTGGTGGTTCCAAGCGCCGTTATGCTCAAATCGGTGATGAAGTGGTAATATCTGTGCAAGTTGCCGAGCCAAGAAAACCCGTTAAGAAAAAAGATGTTTTACGAGCTGTTGTTGTACGTCAGAAGAAAACTTACAGACGCAAAGACGGATCGTACATAAGTTTTGATGATAATGCGGTTGTAATTGTTGAAAAAGGCAAAAAAGAACCTAAAGCGAACCGTATCTTCGGTCCCATACCTCGTGAGGTTGTGGAAGCCGGATATCAAAAAATAGGCTCTCTTGCCCCGGAAGTTTTGTAAAAAATGCATATGAAGAAATTAAAGATAAAAAAAGGTGATAAAGTTTACGTGCTGGCAGGTAAAGACAAAGGTAAAGTCGGCAGTGTTTTGAAAGTGTTTCCAAAGCTTGACAAAGTTTTGGTTGAAGGAGTAAACGTTTATGTTAAACATCAAAAAAGCACCTCCGCCGGCAAATCGGGACAGGTGATTAAAAAAACAATGCCGATACATGTATCAAACGTGGCTTTGCTTGACCCGAAAACAAAAAAACCCACAAGAGTAAGAGTTGAGAGAAAAGACGGGAAAAGGGTTCGCATAGCTGTTAAAAGCGGTTCAGTTATAAAGTAGTATTATGGAGACGGTAAAAGAGAAAATAAACAACTTTTTTGAAAAGTTTAAAGATGTTTTTAATTATAAAAACAGGATGCAATCACCAAAAATAAAAAAGGTGGTTGTCTCGGTTGGTATCGGTTCAATAACCGATAAAGAAAAACTTGAACTTATTCCTGACAGGTTGGCAAAAATAACAGGACAAGCTCCTGCATACACAACGGCTAAAAAGTCAATTGCAGGGTTTAAAGTTCGACAAGGGCAAACGGTGGGTTACAAAGTGACCTTAAGAGGGGAGAGAATGTATAACTTTTTGGATAAGTTGATTCACATAGCACTACCGAGAACTCGTGACTTTAGAGGTCTTTCTTTGAATGCGATAGATGAGATGAGCAACTACACAATCGGAATTCCGGAGCATACCATTTTTCCGGAGACTTCAGATGAAGAGTTGAAAAATGTTTTCGGTATGGCTGTGACTTTGGTTACAACCGCAAATTCAAAAGAAGAAACCGAAAAACTGCTCAGAGAGATAGGTTTGCCTTTCAAAGAGAAATCAACAGCACAATAGAGGAAAACACAAAAAGATTGTGAATAACATGCTCCACAAATGTGTGGAGCATGTTATATTTATAGCAATGAAAAAGGTATATTACTCACTTTTAATTTCTTCTTTGATAGCAGTTTTTAATTTTGCTTACGGAGACAGCATTGACTTTACAGATTTGAACACTCGCGGGGAGTTTTTGATGAAAGCGACTGACAAAGCAAAAGATGACCTT
Organism: Patescibacteria group bacterium; assembly: GCA_015491135.1. GTDB lineage: Bacteria > Patescibacteriota > Minisyncoccia > Phycocordibacterales > UBA2100 > S143-145. The sequence continues at coordinate 7,835 of WFWK01000050.1, forward strand.
AACAGGTCTTATTTGCAAATACAAAACGAAAGACAAAGCGAAAATAAGGATGCACGTAGAGAAGTTGATACAAAAAAAGATGATGAAGAGAAAATCTTAGACCGAAACATGCACGACAGGCAAGATGACTTCACCAGGGTAGACGATAGAACAGAATTTTTCAGCAGAGAAAAAAGAGAAAAATTGGGAGAAAGGATTGAAAATGAATTAAAACACCAGACAAAAATAATCAGAGAAACAGCGCGAGCTTTCAGATTAACCTCAAGAAAAAAAGAAGAATTGGAAAAAGAAATACGCGAAACTCTACATATTCAAGTATCTGATTTTCTTGGAAAAACTTCCAACTCGCTTGTGGATGAGTTTGATAACGAAAGTTTCAAAGAAGAGTTTAATAAACTACAAAAAAGAGATGACTTTAAATATTTAAAAGATTTTGAAAAAAGAGAAGATAAATTCAGGTCAGATGAAACCAAGCAAGATATGTATGAAAAGCACATTAAGGACATAGATGATAAATTGCTTAGAGGATTTAGTTTAAATGAAGCAAAAGAGAGTTTTACAAACAAAACTTTTGATAAAAAAATAGAACGAAGAAATAAAAGAAAAGAAATTGAAGAACATATTAAAGATCTGACAAAAGAAGCGCAACGAGATGCTGATTTAATATTGAAATCAACAGTTAAAAAAGAGATTCCTCCAAACTCTATCGGGATTGCACTTGGTTCATCTCTGGAGGATTTAGCGCGTGAGATAGAGCGCAAAACCGGATTGAGAATTGAGACAGGAGAGCGATCACGCCAGGTTGTAAGAAGAATAAACAAAAAGGCTGAGGATATGACAAAGTACATAGATTTTCTACCCCCGAAACAGTGGGAAAGCTTGTTTGCAGACTCCGACGGTGATGGTGTTTCAGACTATGATGAGATTTACGTTTACAAAACTGACCCTAACAACCCCTATACAGCCGGAGGAAAGCTTACAGATGGTGAAAAGATAGCCTTGGGACTAAACGTGCACTCTCCGGAGCCTGAACCGGCACCGGTTGAGTCTCCGAAATATGCCGGTGAGGTTACCCCCGAGGTGTTTGAGGTTACAAAAATAGAAAAACAACCTGATAAGTTGAAAATAGAAGGAAGTGCTTTGCCTAACTCGTTTGTTACATTGTTTGTGTACTCTACACCAATAGTTGTTACTGTAAAAGCTGATGATAAAGGCCATTGGAGCTATGAACTTAAAACCGAACTTGAAAATGGTGAGCATGAGCTTTATGTAGCAACCGTTAACTATGCAGGGAAAATTGTGGCGAAATCTCCGGCTGTGCCGTTTACTCTCACAGCAGAGGCTGCTTATTTTGAACCTTTGACTGTCAATATTGCCGAACCATCTATAGTTGATATTTTTAAGAAATACATGTTCATTACTTCTTTTTTGGTGGCTTTGATTTTCGTTTTGTTTATATTGCTGTTTTTGGGATTTAAACTATCACGAAAACATACAGTGTCTCCAAGTACTCTATGAAATTGTTAAAGATAATAAAAGATGGCCTGCTTCAGTTTAAAAATCACCCTCAACTGTGGCTGACGGTTTTTGTTGCGATTGCCATTTTCTCTTCTTATTTGTTTATAGCCAACAGGTTTGTCTCTATAGCCAAGCAAGCCCAAGATGAGCTTGTCAATGTTCGCATAGGTTCTCTGCAAGATGCTTTTGCTCCTTTGGCGAGCATTTTATTTGATGAACCGGATCTTCTGCGTAAGCACATGATTCGTCTTGTGAGACTTAATCCAACCATAGTTGATTTTATGATCGTGCAAAAAGTAAATGGACGATGGAAAATCATTTATTCGGTTGACAGAAAAAAAGATGGAACCGATTTAATAGGTTATGACATAGCGCTTAATTTGGCGGAGACTAATCCCGATAATTCATTTACAGTTGAAGAGGTAGTTGGAGGAGAGAGATTTTTTAAAACCTCTCGCGCCATAGTAGATGAGAAAGGGCAGGTGAAAGCCGTTGCTGTAACCAGACAAAGTATGAGTTGGGCTGACAAGAAAATAAGCACCGATATAAAAAATGGAATGCTTATTTTAATTTTAATTATGCTCTTTTTATTGCTTTTGTTTTTTAAGCACGCCAGAATTATAGATTATGCGGTTTTGTACAAGCAACTTAAAGAGATAGACAAAATGAAGGACGACTTTGTTTCAATGGCAAGTCACGAACTTAGAACTCCGCTTACAGCAATAAGAGGCTATGTTGATATTTTAAAAAGTTTAAATGAAGTAAAATCTGAAACCGGAGTTAAATCATTAAACAGGATAGATATATCGGCAAAAGAGCTGGACAGTTTGATAGCTGATATTTTGGATGTCTCAAGAATTCAGCAAGGACGCCTGTCCTATGAAATGCAGATAATTGACCCGTATGAGACCTTGCAACACGTTGCAGATACCTTGTCTGCCAGTGCGCAAGATAAAGGCTTGAAATTTACCGTTGACGCAGAGCGAAACCTAAAGATAAATGCAGATCCGAACCGTCTAAGACAGGTGTTGATTAATGTAATAGGTAATGCCATAAAATATACTCCCGAAGGAAGTGTTACCGTTCAATTGAAAAAAGAACAAGGGAAAGTGGTTTTTGTTGTTGCCGATACCGGACTTGGAATGTCGCCGGAAGACCTATCACACTTGTTTGAAAAATTCTGGCGCTCACCTGATAAAGCTGTACGTAAACAAAAGGGTACCGGTCTTGGGA
>WFWK01000051.1 GCA_015491135.1 Patescibacteria group bacterium
CTTCTTCCGCACAATGCCCTTCCCGCTGCCCCTTACCCGCCGCGGCCGTTGTGCTATAGTAATGCCGCAGGCGCGCGGGATTCGTTCAGTGGCAGGACGTGAGCTTCCCAAGCTCAAGACGCGGGTTCGATTCCCGCATCCCGCACCAGAATTTGACTTGTCGGCATTTTGCCGACTTTTCTTTTGGCGGCGCGGAGCGCCGACCATGCATTTTGCCTTTCTTTTTGCGGGCTTTTGCCTGCTTGGGCGCCCGCAGGGCGCAGAGTTTTGTTGTGGAGAGTGAGGTTCGAGCCAAAGATTTCTTTGGCGACGACCTTTTTGGCAAAAAGGTCGTTACAGACGGCAATTTTGTCCAATGTTTGTGCGGTTTTCACCCATTCTCGGAACGGTTCGAGCCAATCATTCTGGGCGTGTGAAAGAGAGTGTATTTCCGCTTGTAGCGACTTCTTTTTAGATAGCAATTTCGCTTTCTCTCTGCGATAAACTTCCTTTTCAATATCTTGCTCCAAATAGCCGTCCAAAAGTCGCTCCAAACGAATAGCAATCTTTCGCATTTCCTCCTCCTTCTCTTTCACACGCACAGACAAAGACTTGGCGGAATTTTTAAACTCTTCGTCTGCAAGACGATTCAACTCTTCCGCCCAGTCTTTGGGCAAAGTAACTTTTTTAATGAGGTTTGATAACTGGCGATCCATTTCAAAACCACGAACGGCAGACTCGGGACATTTCATATCCTTTCGCTTTTTCGTACAACGATAATATGTATATTCATGCACATTTCCGTTTTTCTGTCGTTTGATTTTATGTTCGCCGGTTATCATCATTCCGCAGGAGGCACACCGCACCAATCCGCAAAAAGGTTGTGGTTCGTTTTTCGGCTTTCGCTCCGGCTGACCTCTCTTTTCCAAAACCTCCTGCACCTCATCAAAAAGTTTCTTTGCAATGATTGGCTCGTGCTTTCCCTCGTGAATTTCACCGCCATATTTGAACAAGCCGATATAAAATGGGTTTGAGAGTATGAAAGCGATTCTAGTTTTGGAGATTGGCTTTCCGGAACGCGTCACAATTCCAGACTTCGCCAAAAAGTGAGAAATGTCTTCAAGTCTTTGATCTCCTTTTGCGTACTTTTCAAATGCTTGCCTCAAAATTTTTGCTTTCTTTTTTTCAACAACGATTGTCTTTGTTCTTGAATCGTTTATGTAGCCGATTGGTGCCTGGCTGGGAAAAATGCCATTTCTCACTTTTTGGCGAAGACCTCTTTTCGTGTTCTCGGAAAGAGAATCTACATAATATTTGCTTTGTACGAAAGCCATTGAAAGCGTAAATTTTCCCTGTGGCGTATTCTCAAACCAATGACTCGGAAATTTAAGGCTCGCAAGTTTACCGATGTCCAATAAGTAAACGATTTGTCCGCCGTCTACGGAATTGCGCGCCAATCTATCGGGGTGCCATGCCACAATTCCGTTCGCTTCTCCTTTTTCAATTCTTTTCAGCATTTCGCCAAAAATGGGGCGACCGGGAATTTTCGCACTCTGTTTTTCTATCAACTCATCAATAATTTCCAGCCCCTCATTTTTGGCGAAAGCGCGCAATTCCGTGATCTGCGCTTCTATACTTAAAACTTGCTTATCTTCCACATCGGTGGACTTGCGAGCGTACAAAATGTATTTTTGCTTTTCCATAATGTTTGAGATTAAAGATTGCTAATACCAAAGAAACTCAAAAAGCCGCCTTGGTGCAACCAATCCAGAAAAATCTGAACTGTCCAAGACGGCTCTTTGAGCCCGAACATATTGAATCTGGATTGGTTGCATTTCAATTATACCATAAAAGCAAAAATCTTTTTATACTCTTTTGTTTTTTCCAAAAAACAAAAACTTAAATTGCCAAAATTGCCGTCTGTAACGAACCTCACTCTCCACAACAAAACTCTGCGCCCTGCGGGCGCCCAAGCAGGCAAAAGCCCGCAAAAAGAAAGGCAAAATGCATGGTCGGCGCTCCGCGCCGCCAAAAGAAAAGTCGGCAAAATGCCGACAAGTCAAATTCTGGTGCGTTTATTTTACCAAGCTCGGACCTGGTTTCAAAACAATTAAACAGCGGTGCGGGCAAAGCCCGCGCTATTTACTCGCGCACCCTAACGGGACGCGCGAAACATCTCAGCCGCGCCCCTCGCCTCCGCTGTCGCTCCGGCGAGCCGCAAAATCAAAATTTTGCCTTTGCATTTTTTCCTTTTTCCCGCCCCCCCATTTTTTGAATTAAAAAGGAAAAGGCAAATTTTGATTTTGCGGGTTCGCTTCAGTCATTCCAAAATGCTCTTGCTTTATTTCTACTTTATCTTTTCTTTAACGACGCATTTTTCCATTCCTTCAGCGAACTGGCGCTACCCGCTCGACGCTCGGCGGTAAATCGTCCGTTCGCTCGCTCACGAGAGACACCTCCGATTGGCACTCGCTATCGCTCGTGATCCTCGTCGGTGCTCTCGTGGCTCGCTTGTTACCTCCGATTAAGCTTGATGGTGTTTACACGGAAAACCACTTTAGATTTCAAACTCTGAACTTCCAAGAGATGCAATCAATGGGAGTAATGTCGGCGATATAGCCTCAGTCAATTGTGAAATTTGATCATATATTGAAATATTATTTTCTCCCTCGCTTTTTTCGTTGCTACTTTCTTGATTCTTGTGGCGATTCTCTTCATAATCAAGAATTGAAATACCTAGTAAAACCATGCCATATTTATATCTTGCTTCTAAAATTGCGGGGTCAGTCTGTTTTTCTCCTTTCATCTCGGCCTTAAGATAAGAGTTATCCATATTAATATAGAAATCGTAACCGCCATCAGGTGCAGGTCTAACCTTTAATGCACTATATTGGTTAAAATTAAACTCACTATATATCTCATCTTTCCAATCACTTTGCCTTATTTCAATAACATTAGGCATGTCAAGATACGATTCTTTTTGCCTTTCTTTCCCTTTTTTGTTATTGGCAGGCTTTTTCCTTCCACTACTACCACCATTGTTCTTAGCCTCCGGTTCAATCAAGATACAGAACTTACTAGTAAACGGGTTAACTTGGTTGATATCATTTACCTGCGTTTCAAAGCAAAGAGTTTCTCCAACACTAAAGTCACTTGGTATACTAACTGTTAGTGTAGCGAGACCATTCCACAAATTTAATGAATAATCTTGTATGGCCTCACCATTTAATTCCAATGTTAATTCTCCGGGATCTTTATCACGATTGAAATAATTGTTTTCTGCATCAGTCTCATATTGAATACGAAATTTCTTATTGACTGGACAATGTTTTGGATTTTTACTTGTAAACTCTTTTACAGGGTTAAAGTAAGTTGGGAATTCCTTCCCTTTAAATTCCTCTTGATTCGCAGCCCCTTCCATATTAAACGGATTACGAATTCGAACCCCACGAAGAAAGAGGTTTGAAAGAGTCGGTGATTTTTTAATTATATCTTCCAAAACATCTGCTAATGGTTTTGAGTCTTGAAGTTTGTCCTCTATTGCCTCCTTTCTCCTCCTATTTTGTAATTCCCTTAACCCTTTGTGATTTTTGATAATTTCTTCCAACTCTCTCTCGATGGAATATCGGATAGATGTGCTTGCAAGTCTGTCCCGACTTGGCATAAATAGTTCTTCTTGTGTTCTCCTTGAAATTTTAGAACAGTCAATTGTTACCAAGATACTGTCTGATAGATAAGACATTCCTACTGCTTTTCGAGTAAAAAATTCTTTTGGTAAAAATCCGTGTGTCTGTCCGTTAATTGAAAATACAACTCCCTCATTTTTGGCGTAGTTCTCTTTTTTGCCTTTTTTGAAGACATATATTGAATAGTCTAATTTTTGACCATCAACAGTCATTTCTCCGGTGCTTGGTGTTTGGAACTCAATCTCAAGATTGTCGCTCTTGTCTTCATCTAAACGCACACTTAATCCTGCAAGAGTTTTGTCATGAGAATGGGCTTTGTATTTACGGCGCTCCGCCATTCTTACAGGCAAGGCAATGTCTGGCATTAAGAGAGCGAGACGATAGTAGAGATCAAACCCAATGAAAGAACGCAATCCAGAACCAATATCATACTCGTAGAGTTTAATAAATGTGCCGGATTTTAATGGCTCATGAAGAGCTTCTGGATATGCACCAGGTAATAGTGCTAATTCATCGGCACTAAAAGATAGGATCTCTCCTTTTGGTGCTAAGTATGTATAATGAGAACTCTTCTCACCACCTTTTGGATCTTCCCGTCTAACTACTGTAATGCCCCATAAATCTCGTGTCTCGTCTTTTCCATATATTTTCTCATCAATGGAAGCATCTATTTCATGACTGCGTTTTGAAATTATCAATAATATATTATTTTCAGGACTGCAGAAACGCAAAACTCCACTGCCTCCCATTCCAAATTTTCCTTGCACAAAAGGTATTTTAATTTTGTTACTTTTTGTAAGAGATAATATTGTTTTCGGAATTCGTTTTGGAGACTGACCTTCTCCCTTATCTATAATAGATAAAGATGGTCTTGTTTTACTTCCTGTTGCTACAAGGAATATATTTTCTGCAAGGGCTGCCCTTTGTCGATCATCAATGCTGGATAATTTTCCGTTATAAATACCAAAGAACTTTTTTTGAGCCTCCGCGATAGTTTTAGGGGCAAAATTACTATTTGGATTTATACCACGCTTTAAACATTCCTTCATTAATACAGCGTCAACAGAGTTAACAATCTTTTCAACCAACGCATTGTCGGCGCTACTTTGCTGATTACCTATTGTAGAATAATTCATTGAACTTCCACCATATTCGTGCCACACTGAGTCATTGTCCCAGTAGTCAAATTTTTTTAATATTTGAATAACCTCTTTTTCCGAATTTGCAGCAACGAGCTGCATAGCAAAATCTTTAATGTTTGTATTTGACATGTTTTATAATTTAAATTCTTTAGATTTACTAAAATGAAATTTTGCTTTTGTGCTTTTAACGGCCTTTTCTATCTCTGAGAAAATTTTATTTACCTCTGCCTCCGTATATTCATAGGCACTTCTATTTGAGCAGTTACCCAAAATTTTCAGTTTTTTAAGGACAACATTTGTCCTCTGTGTGGCTAAACG
>WFWK01000052.1 GCA_015491135.1 Patescibacteria group bacterium
CATGGATGATACCAGGACTTGAGCATCATTGGCGGAATTGGTGGTCAATTCTTTTAAAAAATGCATTTTTTGCACCCTTTTTAATGCTTTTTCTGTGGGCTTCAACAAAAATTATAGAAGGGGTTAATGCGGATTCTTCTTCTGTCATAAAACTTCTTTCAGACCCAAATGCTTTGAGTTCAGATCTGGCGATAAAAGGGTTGTTCTATACTGTAATTGTGCTTGGTCTTTTTTATGCATCAATAAAACTTGCAAATTCATTCTCGGTTATGGGCACATCTTTAGCTGAATCATTGGGTATGCGCGCGTTTGGTGCAACCATGAAGTGGTCCGGCGCCGGGGTGTTGGGTCAGATGGGCGCCGGAGCTGGATCTGCCGTTTTGCGCGCCGGAGTTGGCCACGGAGCAAGCGCTCTGCAGAAAGCTAATCGCAGACTCGCAAGAGTACCTGGCATTGGCAACCTGGCAAGTGCAAGACTTGATCAAGCTCTTGAGAAAGTTAGAAAAAGCGGAATGAGATTGGGAGACTCTGAAAAAGCTCATGAATTTGCATCAAAAGCGGGAATCTCACTTGCTCCAACCTTAAAACCTGAGCAAAGAACAAAATTTGAACAAACTGTCATTGAGAAAAAAAGAGAAGCGCAAGCCAAAAAAGAAGAGCGTGAAGCAGAGAAAACATTAAAACAACCAGACAGAAATGAAGAAGCTTTTGAAAAACATAAAAAAATGCAACAAGAGCATTTGCAAATGTACGCTAACGTAGCAGAAAAAGAAATAGGTAAAGCAAGTAAAAAAATGGCAGAGGCCGGAAGGGCTATACAGGCTCTTGATAAAAGCATTGAGCAAGCAAATGCCTCAGGTGATTATGAGCGCGCAGCCAAGCTTCAGCAAGAAAAAAGACAACAAGAGCAAATTATAAATCAAGCAACTGAGAAAATAAGCAGTTTGCGTGAGAAAATAAACAAAGTTGAGCAAGCAAAACTTCAAGCGGCGCAAGGAGAAAATGTTGATCTGTCGCCAATTTACAACGAAATGGCCGAAGTTCTTCCTGAAGGAAGTTCTGCTCGCAGAGAACTTGAAGCAATCCATAATATGAGAGACGAAATAAGAAAGCAGTTGATGACAAAACAGTACTTCAACCCTGACGCATATCAAGTAAGTGATAAGCCTGGGGTATTAAACAGAATGTTTGACCCAACAGCAAAAGAAATTAAAAAGGAAGCGGTAAAATCAGCCGATTATCCGGATCAATACAAAAAACTGGGAGGACAATTTAAAGATGAAGCTGTTGCAACAAAAGAAGTTGTAGACAGGGCAATAAGAGAGTTGGCGCGAGGCGGAACAAAATATGTCAAACCTCCGGACAGCTAAAGTGCACAGCGGTCGATTAACAAAAACAAACAGGGGTGTATAATTAACTTATGCAATATCAAGAATATCTTAAAGAGCTACCGGATGTTGTGCGCAAGATTATAGAAGATGCAAATGTTCCCGAGAAAATGCGCCAACTTGCCAAAGAATATAAACTTCACTTGGACAAATGGTCCGCATTGGAAAACGAAATAATGCTTGCTTTGGTTGGCGCCAAACCACCTGAGGCTCTTGCTGAGAACATAAAACGAGCAATTGATGTTGACTCAACCGTAGCTGTGGCAATTACCGAAGATGTGGCAAAACTTGTTTTTCATCCTATACGAGAGAAGCTTGAGCAGGAGTTAAATGGCAGAAAATCTGCCAGAGACACATTAATGAACCAAACCCAAGAGCAACAGCAGAGAAATTATACATACTCGCCCGGTGTTAAAAGCACAGAAAGAAAAACAATTCACGACGATCCCTACAGAGAGCCGATTGAATAATCAACAAACAAAAGCTGTGCTACAATAAATACATGCAGTTTCAAGTTCCACAGTTTATAGAAGTTGAAGATAAAATATTTGGTCCTCTTACCTTAAAACAAGCCATATACATAGGAGGGGGCGGTGGGTTGGCTTTTTTGATTTGGCGTTTTTTGCCAAAATTTGTAGCTCTTCCGCTTTTGGGTGTGGTGATCGGGTTTGCCGTGGCTTTAGCTTTTTTTAAAATCAATGGTAGACCGTTTATTGTAGTTTTAGAATCAGCTATTATGCATCTTGTGGGACCTAAACTTTATCTTTGGCGACCTGATTATATTAAAAAAAGAAAAAAGAAAAAAGAAAAAAGCATATCCCCTATATCTCAAGTTGACATACCAAACCTGTCAGAGCACAAACTTCGCTCCTTAGCATGGAGTTTGGATATAAACGAAAACTTACAAAACGAAAGACAAAGATCTCTGCAGACAATGGCTCAGGATATAAACACCGCTCTAAACAAAACGGAACAAATATATAGACCGCTTTAATTATCAACAAAAACATTTATATACAACAAAAATAAAGACAAAATGTGCTAGCATATAAACATGGCAAATGTTTCGGCGCGCGCAGCACAAGAGTTTGTTCCCATCAAAGAAGTTAGAGATGGGGTTGTCGTTTTAAAAGATGGTACTTTGCGCGCTATTTTAATGGCAAGCTCGCTTAATTTTGCTTTAAAAAGCGAAGATGAGCAAAATGCTTTTATAATGCAATTTCAAAACTTCTTTAATGCGCTTGATTTTCCTGTGCAGATATACATACAGTCACGTGAGCTTGATATAAGACCTTATTTGCAAACTCTTGAGGAAGCTTACAAAAAAACACTTGATGAGCTGATGCGTATTCAAATACGAGAGTATATTGAATTCATAAAAAGCTTTGTTGAGGGCGCTAATATTATGACGAAACACTTTTTTGTTGTCGTACCTTATGACCCTGCGGTTTTAAATATTAAAAAAACAAATCTATCTTCATTTTTATCATTAAAACAAAAACCTCAAAAAGAATCTGAACAAGAAGACTTTTCTTATTATGTATCTCAACTGGATCAAAGAGTTGCAGTTGTACAACAAGGACTTATAAGAGCGGGTGTTAGAACTGTTCAGTTGGAAACACAGGAAGCCATAGAACTGTTTTACAAAATATACAATCCTGGAGACGAAGAGCGCCCCGTTGAGATGATAGGTAAAGAAGTATAAAACGTGATAAAATAAGTGTATGTTTTTTAACTTATTCGGAGCTAAAACCAATAAAACTGAAGACGACTTAACTCCGGTCTTGCCGGAAGAGATTTACGCGCGTGGGGTGCTTGAGTTGCAAGATGTTATAGCGCCTTCGGCTCTAAAGGTAAACCCTAAAGAGTTGATGTTAGGGGATATGATTGCGCGCACATTTTTTGTTATTTCATACCCCAGATATCTTACAACCGGGTGGTTCGCTCCGATAATAAATCTTGACAAAATCTTTGATATTTCAATTATGGTGCATCCGATTGATACAACCGAGATATTGCGACAATTCCAAAAAAAAGTGGCAGAAATTGAAAGTCAAATCCAAATCAGGGCCGAGAAGGGGATGGTACGTGACCCAAAACTTGATACAGCATATGCTGATTTGGAAAATCTTAGAAATCAGCTTCAGCAAGCGCAAGAGAAAATGTTTGATGTTGGTCTTTACATCACAATTTACGGAAGGGATAGAGATGAGGTTGATAAAGCAGAAAGCGAAATTAAATCTCTTCTTGAGGCAAGGCTCGTTTACCTTAAACCGGCGCTATTTCAACAAAAACAAGGATTTAACAGTGTGATACCGATTGCAAAAGACGAGCTCTCAGTCCACGCAAAATTAAACTCTTCTCCACTTTCCAGTCTTTTTCCTTTTATATCGTTTGATTTAACTTCTGACAGAGGAATACTCTACGGAATAAACAGACACAACTCCTCGCTAGTTTTGTTTGACAGATTCTCTCTTGAAAACTACAACTCAGTGCTTTTTGCTAAATCAGGTTCCGGTAAATCATATATGACAAAACTTGAGATTCTAAGAACTCTAATGTTTGATACGGATGTAATAGTTATAGACCCGGAAAGAGAGTACGAGTATTTGGCCGAGACAACAGGCGGGAGGTATTTCAATATTTCTCTCTCTTCGCAACACCATATAAACCCGTTTGACTTGCCAACCCCGAGAGAGGATGAAAACCCGGCAGATGTGCTAAGGAACAACATTATATCTCTTGTGGGGCTTTTTAGAATAATGTTTGGTGGGCTTACTCCGGAGGAAGACGCTATAATAGACAGAGCTATAACAGAAACTTACGCACTCAAAGATATACATGCAGGCGCTGACTTTACAAACCTTGAACCTCCACTTTTGTCTGACTTTGAGCTTGTCCTCTCGGGAATGGAAGGGTCAGAAAACCTTGTACAAAAACTTTCCAAGTACACAAAAGGAACATGGTCCGGGTTTATAAACCAGCCAACCAACGTTGATATGAACAAAAGATTTATAGTGTTCTCTGTTCGTGATATGGAAGATGAGCTAAAACCTGTTGCGATGTATCTGGTTACACACTATATCTGGAACGCCATCAGAAAAGAGCTTAGAAAAAGACTTCTTGTAATAGATGAGGCTTGGTGGATGATGAAATCTGAAGATACGGCATCGTTTTTGTACGGTATAGCAAAAAGGGG
>WFWK01000053.1 GCA_015491135.1 Patescibacteria group bacterium
ATGCAACAGCAAGATGCTCTCTATGGACTTGTGCTAAACCTTGAAGAAGATTCTGTAAAGGTTGTTATTTTAGGTGATTCTTCAAGAGTTTTTGAAGGGATGCGTGCAGTCTCTACAGGTAAAGTGCTCTCAGTCGGTGTCTCAGATGAGATAATAGGAAGGGTTGTCTCCACTATGGCAGAGCCACTTGATGGAAAAGGTGAGATAAAAGTAGACAAATACATGCCTCTGGAACGTGACGCCTACGGCGTGATAGATAGAAAATCTGTTGATACTCCTTTGCATACCGGAATAAAAGCCATTGATTCCATGATTCCAATCGGTCGCGGTCAACGTGAGCTTATAATTGGAGACAGGTTTACCGGTAAAACAACAGTGGCGATAGATACCATAATCAACCAAAAATATGAACCGGAAAGCGAGCGCCCGATTTGTATATATGTCGCAATAGGACAAAAAGAAGCAAAAACGGCACGTATTGTGGCGGAGCTACAAGAAGCCGGGGCAATGGAGTATACAATTGTTGTGGACGCGCCGGCATCATCTCCGGCTGCGATGCAGTTTTTGGCCCCTTACTCTGGGGTTGCAATAGCCGAATATTTCCTAGAGAAAGGAAAAGATGTTTTGATAATTTATGATGACCTTTCAAAACAAGCGGTTGCCTACAGGCAAGTTTCCCTTTTGCTGAGAAGACCGCCTGGACGTGAGGCATACCCGGGAGACATTTTCTATTTGCACTCACGTTTGCTTGAAAGGGCTGTAAAACTTTCAGATAAGCTGGGAGGCGGTTCAATAACCGCGTTGCCGATAATTGAAACTCAAGAGGGAGATGTTTCCGCGTACATTCCAACAAACGTTATCTCAATTACAGACGGACAAATAGCGCTTGACTCTTCTTTGTTTAACAAAGGAATAAGACCAGCGATTGATGTTGGAAACTCGGTCTCACGTGTGGGTTCCGCAGCTCAGACAAAAGCAATGAAAAAGGTGGCCGGAGGTTTACGTGTTGAGTTGGCGCAATTCAGGGAGCTGGAGGCGTTTATGCAGTTTGCGCAAGATTTGGATGAGGCAACCAAAAAAAGAATTGACAAAGGACAAAGAATGGTTGCGCTTTTGAAACAGCCAAAAGGAAACCCGTTGCCTTTTGAAAAACAGGTTGTATCAATTTATGCCGGAATGGCGGATTTGTTTGCCGAGGTTGATGTTGAAAAAGTTCCCGAAGTTGAAAACAGCTGGCTTGAGTATGTTGAAACTCAGCACCCGGATATTTACAAAGAAATATCCGAAACCCGCGATCTTACAGACGAGATAAAAGAAAAACTTAATAAAGCGATTGAAGAGTTTAAAAAAGCAAACCTTAATTAAGCATGCAAAAGGAGTTTGACAGATGGAATGAATTGAAGAAGAAACTTGAAAGAAGGTTTGATAAAGTTAACCCGCCCTTTTTCAATGAAAAAGAGGTCTGGTTTACTTATATTGGGGTCAATCTCGGGCACGAGACAGATGGCAAGTCGGAATTGTTTTTAAGACCAGTGTTGGTTGTTAGGAAATATAATAAAAATTTATTCTTGGCAGCTCCTTTAAGCACCAAAGGTAAAGACAATGATTATTATCTAAACATCGGTAAAGTTGATAGTAAACAAGCCTTTTTGTTAATAAGCCAGATAAGGGTAATGTCTTCCAAGAGATTAGCTTATAAAATACATAAGTTAAGTGATAAAATGTTTGCTCGTATAACAGAAAAGTTAGCAGATGTTAATTTTAAAATAATTACCCCCCGCCAAGGTGGCGGGGGTCGTCCCTAACGGGAATTTGTAAAAGTATTATATCAGTGATAAAGTAAAAATCAACATGGCAAATTTAAAACAGCTGAAAACCAAAAGACAATCAATAAACAAAACACGCAAAGTAACGCGTGCTATGGAGGCCGTCTCTGCGGTTAAAATGCGCAAAAGCCAACAGAAAGCACTTTCAGCAAGAGGTTATGCTTATGCCGCTTTGGGAATAATGAAACATGTTGCGGAGGCGGGGGCATTTTACGACTCGGAACTTGCAAAAGAAAAAGACAGCAAAAAGGTTGGTGTAATTGTAATAACAAGCGATAAAGGGCTTGCCGGTTCTTTAAACAGCGCTCTTTTGAAAACCGTTCAAGATTTTATCAATAATGAAAGTCTGAACCCTAAAGACGTTGTGGCAATATCTCTCGGGGCAAGAGGTAAAGAGTTTTTAAAACGTATTGGAGCCGAAATTGTCTACTACAAAGAAAACAAAAAAGATGATGTTTCAGAAAAAGATATGAGAGAGATAACAGATTTGGCTGTTGAATTGCAGTCAAAAGGGGAGACCGGAAAATGGTATATTTTCTATACAAACTTTAAATCAACCTTTGAACAAACTCCGCAGATGATACAACTTTTCCCTTTAAATCCGCAAGAAATTGAAAAAGTTATAACCTCCATAGCACCTGAGAAAGGAAAATTCAGTGAAACAAAAGATGAAATTGAAAAATATGTTGCTGTCTCAGACTACATAGTGGAAGCGCAGACGGAGAAAAATATAGTTGACCATCTCTCGCCAATGCTTGCGACGGTGGTTGTCTATCATTCTCTTTTGGAGAGCAAAGCGTCAGAGCACTCGGCGCGCATGGTTGCAATGAAAAACGCTACCGACAAAGCGGGGGAGCTTTCTCATATTTTGCAATTGCAATTTAACAAAGCAAGACAAGCGGCAATTACTCGCGAAGTATCGGAGATTACAAGCGGTATAGAAGCGATGAAGGAGTAAGCAAACGGGCAAACCATTAGGCATGAAAAAACTACTTGAAAAATGGTGTAAACTGAAATCTTTGTTAATTTTTAAACAAAAAGCGGAAATTTATTTTTATGAAAGGGAGGTGTGGTGGGCTCGAATAGGCCTGAATATTGGTGTTGAAAACAACGGAAAGGGGCCGGAGTTTACCAGACCGGTAATCATACTGAGGAAATTCAACAAAAAATCAGCGCATGTTATACCTTTAACCACGGTTTGTGATAAACACAAGCTGGTAAATGGTCATATTTTTGAAATCGGTTGTGTGCAAGGAAAACGCGCGTATGCAATTTTATCTCAATCAAAAACGATAGACAGCAAAAGATTGGTGCGCAAGTTGCAAGTACTACCGAAGAAAACGTTTGAGAGTTTGGTTAGAAAATATGTAGAGTATATGTTTGGAAAGTATATTTAAAAAAATTTGCCCCCTACCGCTTATGGTGGGGGGCGAGGCCGAAGCCCATAAGTAAAAAGCATTATAATAGTGTTTTTATGAAAAATCAAGCTTGAATAAAACAAAAAATATATTAGTATAAAAGCTGTTTAATTTAATTGATTAATATGAAAAACGTTGGAAAAATAGCACAAGTTATCGGTACGGTTGTTGATGTGAAGTTTGATACCGACTCCGTACCCGAGATACTAAACGCGCTAAAAGTTAAACTTGAAAGTGGCAAGGAAATAACTTTGGAAGTTGCCCAACACATAGGTCTTGATACTGTTCGCTGTATAGCCATGGCAGATACTCAAGAGTTGAAGCGCGGTGTTGAGGTTGTTGATACTGGTGCCCCGATTTCCGTTCCTGTTGGCAAAAACTCTTTGGGAAGAATGTTTAACGTTCTTGGTGATGCGATAGACGGTAAACAAAACGTGGACAAAAAAGAGCAACATTTGCCGATCCACAGAAAGCCACCCACTTTTAAAGAGCAGTCAACAAAAGCTGAAATTTTTGAAACCGGAATTAAAGCGATAGACCTAATGACTCCATTTATAAAGGGAGGTAAGGTTGGTCTTTTCGGTGGAGCCGGAGTGGGAAAAACTGTGCTTATCCAAGAGCTTATTCGCAATGTGGCAACAGAGCACGGAGGATATTCAGTTTTTGCCGGAGTTGGTGAGCGTGTGCGCGAAGGTAACGACCTTTACTACGAAATGAAAGAATCCGGAGTGCTTGATAAAACCGCCTTGGTCTTCGGGCAGATGAACGAGGTCCCGGGAGCTCGCGCTCGCGTTGCTCTTGCAGGACTTACAATGGCGGAAGCCTTTCGCGACGAAGAGGGTGGAAAAGACGTGCTATTTTTCATGGACAACGTATTTCGTTTCGTGCAAGCAGGTTCTGAGGTATCTTCTCTTTTGGGGCGTGTTCCGTCCGCTGTGGGTTATCAGCCAACTCTTGCCGAGGAGATGGGTGCGCTTCAAGAACGTATTACTTCAACAAAACATGGATCCATAACCTCTGTGCAGGCTGTTTATGTGCCGGCTGACGACCTTACCGACCCGGCTCCGGCCACAACATTTGCTCACTTGGACTCAACGGTAGTGCTCTCTCGCGCGTTGGCACAAAAGGCTATTTATCCGGCAATTGACCCGCTTGAGTCCGGTTCAACCGCTCTTGATCCGGAGATTGTTGGAAAAGAACACTATGAAGTTGCAAACGAAGTCAGAAGGGTTCTACAGAGAAACAAAGATTTGCAAGACATTATAGCTATTTTGGGAATTGAGGAGCTCTCAGAGGAAGACAAACAGCTTGTATATCGCGCAAGGAAAATAGAGCGTTTCTTGTCTCAACCTTTCTTTGTGGCGGAAGTTTTCACCGGAGCACCCGGAAAATATGTCTCAATTGAAGATACGGTAAAAGGATTTAAAGAAATACTTGAAGGTAAGTACGATGACCTGCCGGAGGATGCTTTCTACATGAAAGGTGGAATAGATGAAGTAATAGCATCAGCTCAAAAATAATAAAGTTTTATGAAAGACACTCTTCACATAACGGTCGCCTCTGTCGCAGAGGTACTCTATGACGGAGAAGGTAAATCAATTCTTGTGCCGTCTGTTGAAGGGCAGATGCAAGTTTTAAAAGGGCATGCGCCGACAATTGCAGTTTTAACAAGCGGAGAAGTTAAAGTTGTTGATAAAGACGGCAAAGAGCATGTCTTTAGAATCCCGGGAGGACTTTTTGAAACTTCACACAATACAGCCACCGTTCTTATAAAAGAGGCAAATGAGCAAACCTCTTAAAGCCCCTTTTAGGACTTTAACGGTTTTTTGCGCTTGCGGAGAAAAATTGCTCCGTTACCGCAAAAAAGGCAAGGGCAGACTTGTAAAAATTCATAAATTGCGTATTGCAAAAGATTACACCGGCATATTCTCAAGAGAATTACCGGAAGGTGAGAATGTTATTTGTCCTAGCTGTGAGAAAAGGATTGCAACCGTGCGCAAGATAAACGGCAAGTGGGTTTTTAAGCTTAACCAAGGCCAAATTGGGATGATAAGAAAGTAGAATAAATGTGTATAATATCTGCAAATGCAAAACATATTTGATCAAAAATATATTGAACTTTACGCGCATGATATTACAACAGCAAAGCGTACAGAGGCCGAAGTTGCTTTTTTAAAAGCCGTTATACCACCAAAAACCAGAGTTCTTGATGTTGGCTGTGGCTACGGAAGACATGCCATAGCTC